>CAYSZK010000049.1:0-26503 GCA_964435495.1 uncultured Verrucomicrobiales bacterium | reverse complement strand
GGTGTTGCGGGATTTGCGGGTGCGCGTGGTGTGACGGGAAGGTTGGAAGGGGGGGGGCGGTGGCGGCGGTTGATGGGGAGGACGGGGTGGAGGGTCAGGGCTGGCCGCGGGGGCGCAAGGCGACGCGGGCGCAGGTGGTTTCCGTGGTTGAACTTTCCGTGGAACTGTGGCGAAGTCCGGCGTTGTGGAATTGGAAAGTCCCATCATTCGAATTCCGACGGTGGATGCCGCGTCCGTGGGGTCTGGCGGCGGGGCGTCGCCTTCTCCCGGGGAGGAGCTGGAGGAGTTGGTGGCGCACCGGCACGCGGTGGAGGCGGGCGAAGAGGTGGAGGAGGTGTACCGGCAGTTTCAGGCGCACGGAGTGGATTACATGGCGGTGTTGGAGGGGGGGAACGTGTCGGGGGTATGTTCGAGGCGGGGCGTGGGATTTTTGCTGGGGTCGCAGTTTGGGTTCGCGATCTATCACCGGCGTCCTGTGCGGCGCTACATGGAGAAGCAGTGGATGCGTGTGGTCCGAGGGGAGCCCTTGCGGCGGGTGTTGGAGAGGGCGCTGTCGCGGACGGGGCCGGAGTTTGACGCGGACGTGGTGTTGGCGGGGGAGGACGGCGGCTATTTGGGGATGATCCCGGCGCAGCGGCTGGTGGCGACGCAGTCGCGGTTGTTGGACGAGCAGTTCCAGCGGTTGGACCAGCAGCGGATCGAATTGGAGCGTGTGAACCAGGAGCTGTTTCGGAGCGTGAGCGATTTGCGGCGGGCGCAGAGCCGGTACGAGACCTTGCTGGGAAATGTGCCGTTGGGGGTGGCGCTGCTGGATGCGTCGGGATTCGTGCGGGCGGCCAACGAGCATTTGCGTACGTTGCTGGGGATGGAGATCGGGCCCGGGGGCCTGCGTCAACTGGCGGGGGTGGTGATTGCGGAGCAGCGGGAGGAGTTCGGGCGGCTGCTGGAGCGGCACGCGTCGCGGGAGGGGCATTCGGAGACGGGGGCCGGGGAATTTGTGTGCGAGGTTCCGGGGCGCGGGCGGCGGCGGATCCGGGTTCGGACGCGGTGGGTACCGGAGACTTCGCAGATTTGCGCGTGTTTGGAGGATGTGACGGAGTTCCACGAGATGGAGCGCCGGCTGGCGCAGCGGGAGAAGCATCAACTGCTGGAGACGCTGGTGGGGGGCATCGCGCATGAGATCAACAACAAACTGCTGCCGATCTCGGGGTATGCGGAGTTGTTGATCGCGGAAGCGGGTTCGGGCGGGACGGCGGGGTCGCATGCCAGCCGGATCGCGTCGTCGGCGTCGGAGGCGGCGCGGATTGTGCGGAGCCTGCTGCAACTGTCGCGGCCGCCCAAGCAGGAGCGGTCGGTGTGGGACATGCGGCAGGTGGCGGAGGACGCGGTGGGGATCGTGGGGTACCGCGCGCGGCGGGAATCGGTGGAGATGCGGCTGGACCTGGCGCCGGGGGCGGCGTGGGTGCTGGGGGACGCCGACCAGATCAAGCAGGTGTTGATCAACCTGCTCGTGAACAGCCTGGACGCGATGCATGGGGCGGAGAAGCGGGCCTTGGGAATGCGCGTATCGCGGGAGGGCGCGCAGGTGGTGGTGCGCGTGTCCGACACGGGGCACGGGGTCCCGCCAGAGATCGCCCGCCGGATATTTGACCCATTCTTCACGACGAAGGATCCGGACCGGGGAACGGGACTGGGACTGGCGGTTTGTTTCAGCATCGCGTCGCAGCACGGGGGGGAGATCGTGCTGGAGAAGACGGGCGGGGATGGGGCGGTGTTCCGGCTCTCGCTGCCGGGCGCGGACGCCGGGGAGGGAGGGCGGGGCGGCGGGCGCGCGGCGGGGAGCAGGGGGGAAACGGCGCCTGGGCCGGCGCCGGAGCGGCGGGCGGGCCGGGTTCTGTTGGTGGACGACGAGGAGGTGGTGGTGCAGTTGCTGGCGCAGGTGCTGGAAGCACAATGCGGATATCGCGTCACGACGGCGGGGGATGGTGAGGCGGCGTGGCAGTTACTGGAGGCGGGCGAGTTCGATCTGTTGGTGACGGACATCCGGATGCCCGTGTTGGACGGGATCGCGCTGGCGGAGCGCGTTCAGGCGTGCAAGCCTGGAATGGCGAAGCGGATTCTGTTTATCACGGGGGACGAAGGGCGCGGGCGGGACGGGCATCAGGTGGAATCGCTTGGGATACCGGTGTTGCGGAAGCCCTTTCCCTTGGAGGACTTGATCAGCGCGTGTGACCGGCTGATCCGGGAGGCGGGCGGGGCGTGAGGCGTGAGGCGCGGCTGTTCCGCGTCACTCGGATTTGATCTGGTTCCAGGCGGCGTCCATTTCCTCCAGCGTGGAGGTGGCGGGGGATTTGCCGCGGGTTTTGAGGAGTTCCTCCATGCGGCGGAAGCGGGCGGCGAACTTGGCGGTGGCGGCGTTGAGCGCCTCCTCGGCGTCCAGTTTGAGGAAGCGGATGAGGTTGACCAGGGAGAAGAGGAGGTCGCCGAGTTCTTCCGCCGCGCGGGCGCTGTCGCGGGCGCCGAGTTCGGCGCGCAGCTCGCGGAGTTCCTCCTCGACCTTGTCGAGCACGGCGCGGGGATCTTTCCAGTCGAAGCCGACGCGGTGGGCGCGTTCCTGGGTTTTCTGGGCTTTGAGGAGGGCGGGGAGCGCGGCGGCGATGCCGTCGAGAGCGGATTGGCGGGAGGCTTTTTCCTGTTGCTTGGCGCGGTGCCAGTGGCTGAGGACGGCGTCCACGGTGCCGAGATCGACGCGCGGCCTGACGGGGGCGGCGCCATCGGGGTAGGGCTGGAAGACGTGTGGATGGCGGGCGACGAGCTTGTGGGCGACGCGGTTGGCGACATCGTCGAAGTTGAAGCGGCGGGATTCGGCGGCGATTTGGGCGTGGAAGAGGACATGGAGCAGAACGTCGCCAAGTTCCTCGATGATGTGGTCGTCGTCGCCGGAGTCGATGGCCTCGATGAGTTCGTAGACTTCCTCGATGATCTGGGGCTTGAGGGAGGCGTGGGTTTGTTCGCGGTCCCAGGGGCAGCCTTGCGGTGAGCGCAGGGTTTCGACGATGGCGGCGAGCCGGGCAATGGGGCTGAGCATGGGGGAAGCGTAGGACAAAGGCGCGGCTTGGGAAGGTGGTAAGTTGCCCGGGCGCGGGCTTGGGGAGGGAGCGAGGGGCAACGAGGACGGCAATCTTGAGCGGGCGCGCGGCGGGCGGGGTGCGGCGGCGGGGCGGGGGTCAGGCGGCGAGGATCTGGGCGATATGGCCGGCGACGGCGGTGGGGAGGGCGTCGAGGGCATCGCGGGACGGGGAGGGGGGAAGGGCGTCGAGGCAGCGGACGGCGGCGCGGAGTTCGTCCTGGATGGCGCGCACAGCGCCGGCGAAGGCGCCGGAGGCGTGGAGATCGGCGGCGAGCTCGAGGCGCTGGTCGGCGTCGCCGTGGAGGAGGGTGGCGTCAACGCGTTCGCGGTCCTGTTCGGAGGCGTCGCGGCGGTGGATCAGGATGGGAAGGGTGAATTTGCCTTTGGCGGCGTCGGTGCCGAGGGTTTTGCCGGTGTCCTGGGTGGTGCCGACGAGGTCGAGGCAATCGTCGTAAATCTGGTAAGCCACGCCCAGCCTGGCGCCGTATTCGCGGAGGGCGGCGACGGCGTGGGCGGGCTGGCCGGCGAGGTGACAGCCGAGTTGGGTGGCGACGCGGAAGAGCGCGGCGGTTTTCATGCGGACGATGCGGAAGTATTCCTCGATGGGGAGGGAGAGGTCGAACTGGCGGCGGGTCTGGAGGATTTCACCCTGGCACACTTCGTTCGCGGCGCCGGCGATGGCGCGGGCGACATCGTTGGTGTCGAAAGCGGTGCAAAGTTTGAGGGCGTGGGCGAAGAGGCAGTCGCCGAGGAGGACGGCGAGTTCCGGGCCCCATTTTGCGGAGGCGGTGGGGGCGCCGCGGCGGAGGTCGGCGCGGTCCATGATATCGTCGTGGACAAGGGAGGCGAGGTGGATGAGCTCGACGATGGTGGCGAGGCGGACGTGGTGTTCGGAGACACCGCCGGCGGCGGCGCCGGTGAGGAGGGCGAGGGCGGGGCGGATGCGTTTGCCGCGGGACTCGCAGGCGTAGGCAACGTAAGGGACGATGGCGGGGTCGAAGGCGGCGGCCTGGGAGCGTATCTCGCGTTCGACTGTTTTGAGGTGGGCGGCGACTTCGGTGAAGGCGGGGGTGAGATTGAGGCGGGAGGCGATGACGGGGATGGCGTGGGGGCGCGTGGCGTGCGAGCGGACGGCGAGTCTCGGTTCGGCAAGCATGAGGCAGCGTAGTCCGGGGCGCGGAGGGGTCAACACAAATCTTTCAGAAATATTTGAAAGATATCGTTTTCGCGCGTTTGCCGGGGCGGCGCGGCAGTGGCGCGGGAACCGCGGATGCAGGGGGCTGTGGGCGCCGCAACCCAGGCGCCCCGTGGCGCCCGGCATCAAAACAATCGCGCGTCCGGTCCAGCCGCCGCCCCCGCCCGGCGCACCTGCGCCTCCAGCAACTCCAACAACCCGTCGTTCCATACCACCCAATCCGCCCGGTCGCACTTCCGCGCCACCGGCCATTGCGCCTCCAAACGCCCCTCCACTTCCTCCGGCGCCAGCCCGCGCGCCGCCAGACGCGCCCGCTGCAGCGCCTCCCCGCAACCCACCGCCACAATCCCGGAAAAATCCTCCTCCAACCCCGCCTCGTACAACAAGGGTACCACCACCAGCACTGGACCCCTCGCCGCCGCCGCGCGCCGCCGCCATCGCTCCCGCACCGGCGGATGCACAATCGCGTTGAGCCGTGCCCGCGCCGCCGCGTCCCGAAACACAATCCGCCCCACCGCCCCGCGGTCCAGCGTCCCGTCCTTGCGCAACACCCCGCGCCCGAAAACCGCCACCACCGCCGCCAACGCCGGTTCGCCAGGCGCCACCACCTCCCGCGCCAGATCGTCCGCGTCCACCACCTCGAATCCCAACCGCGCAAACATGCCCGCCGCCGTTGACTTCCCGCACGCGATCCCCCCCGTCAAACCCACCGGCTTCATTCGCCCCCCGGCCCTGGCACCACTGGTTTCACCGGCGCCGCGGGCGCCAGACCCGCTCCCGGCGCCCCCACCGGCTTCAACGGCGCCATTCCCTGGCCGCCCCCCTGCGCCGGCGGCGCGTGCGCCGGACCAGGCGCCGGCACAGGCAGAGAACCCGGTGCGGCCGCGGGCGGCGCGTTCGTCGCTGGCGGCGGCGGCGGCGGATGCAGGATCGGCATCCAAAACTCCGGCACGCCTCCGGCGCCCGCCACCTCTTCCATTTCCCGCGCCGCCGCGAGCACCGCGCCGCGTTCGTAAGCCTCCTCCGCAAGCCCCCGCCACACCACCGTCAACTCCGCCCACGCCTCCGACTGCTGCTTCATCGCCCCAAGCACAGACACGCGTTTCAGCAGGCACCGCACCCGTGCCGGTTCCGCCGCCGCCTCCGCCGCCTTGGCGTAAAACCGCGCCGCCCGCCTGCGGTCGAAGGTTTCCGCAAAATAATCCGCCACAATCTCCAGCAGGACCGGGTCCGCCGAATTCTCCGCCGCGGTTTCCGCCGCCGTCCCCGTCGCAAATACTTCGCCGCTCAACTTCCGCCGCAGCAGTTCCCGATGGAAAAACCACGGCCACGCCGGCGCGTCCCGCTTCGCAAGCCCGTCCGCCAGCCACGCCTTGCGGTCCGCCGGAAATGGCCGGTACAGCGGGTCCCCCACCACCGTGATCGTCCACGACAATACCCGCTGGCTCGCATACGCCGCCTCCCCAAACGTCCATCCCTCCAACAACCGCCCAAAAAACGCGTCCACCTGTGGCGTCAGCATTAGATAGGGCTCCTCCACGCTCCCCATGGTCGCCGCCGCCCCGCGCGCCACCAGCGGCCCCGCCCACCCACGCGCCGCGCTCCGCAACGTCACCGCGCTGAAGGAATGGATGTGATATCCCACCCCGCCCGGACGGAACCGGAACCCCGGCCCCGCGGCGGCCCCCGCAATGTCCCCCGCGTACCAGCCCGCGTACAACGCCACGTCCGACCACAGCCCCTCCGCTCCCACCACCGGCTCCCGCCAATCCAACTCCGTCGGAAACCCCGCCGCCCGCGCCGCCTCCGCCGCGCCCTTGATCCAGTCGTCCCCCGCCTTGTACCCCCCTTCTCCGATCCCGCGCCCGTCGAAATATGCGCGCCCCAACAACCCCGTCCGCTCCGCCGCCAGCGCCTCGTCCAACCGCGCCCGCGCCACCGCCGCCGATGGCCCATCCAACCGCGCCACCAACAGCATCCGCCGGGCCCACCGTTCCCCAAACCGGTCGCGCGACCCGAAAAACGGATTCGTCGAGGCCCCGTTCGGGCGCACCCCCCATACCGGCAGCGCCGCCAGCTCCGAATCCACCGCCGCGGTCGTGCTTTGAAACCGCGCGTCCAAGGTGGGATGCACGAGGTTCGTGTCATGCAGAATCCGCAGCGGCACCCCGTGGCACAGCACCAGGCCCCAGATGTCGTTCTTCTCCGCCACCATCAAACTCCGCGTCTCCCCGTCCACTTGGGCCACCTGCGGCGTTCGCGTCAGCCACCCCCCCTCCTGCAGGAACCGGTCGATCGGATTCGCCACCGAGGCCTCAAAAATATCCCGCGTAATCGACTCCTCCCCGGAACACGCCAACCCCAGCACCCGCTCCTCCGGCACGCCCCGGACCGCCGCATAATGCCGGGCCAGCGCCTCCGATTCTGCGACGCTGGAATTATATACCACCACCAGGCGGTCCGCCCCCAGCTCGCCCCGAGCCCCCCCGCATGCTCCAAGGACGAGCGCCGCTGCCGTGGCCAGCCGCCCCTTACGCTTCAATCGCAAGCCCGTCATACGCCAAACGCATCCCCTCCGGCAGAGTCGCATCCACTTTCGCGTGCCCTATCATGTGCGTCAAATGCGTGAAATACGCGCGCCCTACTCCAAGCCCCCGCGCCGCCTCCATCGCCTCGGGCAACGACATGTGCGTCGGATGCGGCTCGAACCGCAGCCCGTCCAGAACCAGCACCGGAATCCCCCGGATCATCGCCGCCGCCTCCTCCGGTATCCGCTTGCAGTCCGGGATGTACGCCACCCGCGGCTCGCCTCCCTCGTCAATCCGGTAGCCAAACGTCGCGTCCCGCCCGTGCTCCACCGGCAGCGCGTGCAACCGCAACCCCGCCAAATCCACCGGCCCCTCCATCGGATGCGGCTCGGGATTCACGTATCCGGGAAAACGGTTCTCTCCATTGAACAAATAGAAAAACACCCGCGCCACCGTCGCCAGGGCCGGCGCCGGCGCGTACAACGGCAGCCGCCCCCCGTTCGCCATCGAAAACTGCCGGCAATCGTCCAACCCCAAAATGTGGTCCGCATGCCCGTGCGTGAACACCACCGCGTCCACCCGCGCCAAACCCGCCCGCAACGCCTGCTGCCGCAAGTCCGGCGTCGCATCGATCAAAAACCGCCCCGACGGCCCCTCCACCAGCGCCGAACACCGCAGGCGCCTGTCCCGCGGGTCCTCCGAACGGCATACCGCGCACGCGCACCCCACCATCGGCACCCCCTGCGACGTCCCCGTCCCCAACAACGTCACCCGCATCTACCACGCTCCTTCCATCGCTCTCCCTTATCCCCCGCCCGACCCCCGCGCGCAAGCGGCTTTCTGCGCGGAAGCGCCACTCTCCGCCTCACCCTTCCCCACCCTCCCCCCGCTCCTCCGCCTCCGGCAGCCACCCATGCGCCTCAAACCAAAGATACAACTCCCTGCTCACCCAGGCGTCTGTCGCCGCGTAAAGCACCTGCGCCTCGGTCAATTCCTGCGCCGCCCAGTTTGTCAACTGTGCGCGCTTCGAGATGCGAAACCCAAAGCAGGCCCGCGCCAGGTTCCGCAATCCCGTGGACGCGAATCCCGCCGCCCGCGCCGCGTTCCCAAAGTCCACAAACCCCGCCGGCTCGAAATCCATCGCCTCCCGCAGCTTCCGAATGTCGTCGGCGATTCCCACGCCGGCCTTCACGGGACGTTCCGCCTCAAACAACGCCGCCAGCGGGCGCCGGTTCCGGATGCGCGCCAATTGCACGACATACACCCCGCAATCCGCCGCAAACTGCACCACGGACGGCTTGTACGACTGCCCCCGCTTGAACGCCGGGCGCGTCTCGATGTCGAACCCCAACAGCCGCTCGTCCGCCAGCGCCGCGCCCATCCGCGCCAGCGCCGCGTCGTCCCGGACCAGCTCCACCCGCCCGCTATAGCGCCGGATCGGCGGCCCATGCCCCTGCCCGCGCCGGCCGCCGCGTTCGCCCCGCGCCGTCACCGCGCCCGTCCCGCCGCCCCCCGCCCGTTCTGGTCACACGTCTTCATAGCGCTGGTGCAGCTTCACCGCCTCCCCCTTGTTCCGCATCCGCAGGTTCAGCATCTCCACAAACACCGAGAACGCCATCGCCGCGTAGATGTAGCCCTTCTCAACGTGTTGGTGGCATCCCTCCGCCACAAGCGTAAACCCGATCATCAACAGAAAGCTCAACGCCAGCATCTTCACCGTCGGATGCCGGTGCACAAAGTCGCTGATTGCGCCCGCGAACGCCAGCATGACCCCCAGCGCAATCACCACCGCCAGCACCATGATCGAAAGCTCGTTCGCCATCCCAATCGCCGTGATCACCGAGTCCAGCGAAAACACCATGTCCAGTACCAGAATCTGCGCGATGATCCCCCAGAATCCCGCCCGCCGCCCCCCGGCCCCATGCCCGTGGCCGCCCTCCAGCCGTTCGTGGATTTCCATCGTGCTCTTCGCAATCAAAAACAACCCGCCCCCCAGCAAAATCAAATCCCGCCCCGACACGCCATGCGCCCCCAGGTGGAACAGCGGCGCCGTCAGCTTCACCATCCAGCTCAGCGCCCCCAGCAGCATCAGCCGCGTCACCAACGCCAGCGCCAGCCCCGTCCGCCGCGCCCGCCCCTGCTCCCCGGCCGGAAGTTTCCCCGCCAGAATCGAAATGAAAATCACGTTATCAATCCCCAGCACCGTCTCCAGTAAAGTCAGGGTCGCCAGGCTCACCCAGCCTTCGCCCGTCGCCAGCCACTCAAAATGCATGCCCCGCCTTTAGCGGCCCCGCCCCAAAATCCGAGAACTTTTGCCGGCCCCACCCTCCGCGGGCACCTGCCGCCGCGTTGACGAAAACCCGGTTCCCTGCATAATGACGGTCCCATGCCGCAAGCGTCCCCCTCCCTCCCGGCCACCGCCCTGCGCACCGAACCGCGCACGCTCCAGATCGTCAAATACGACCTCGCCCAGCGCGTGGACACCGGCGTCCGCCTTGCCCAGGACAATCTCCTCCGCCTCCAGCACCCCGACGGTTACTGGATCGGGGAGCTGACCGTCGATGCCACCCTCGTCTCCGACGTCGTCCTTTTCATGCACTGGCGCGGCGAGGTCGATTTTGCCAAACAGTCCAAGTGCGTCAAACACCTCCTCGACCGCCAGCTCCCGGACGGCGGCTGGAACAACTACGTCGGCGGCCCCTCCGAGATCAACGCCAGCGTCAAGGCCTACTTCGCCCTCAAACTCGCCGGCTTCTCCCCCGACGAACCCGTCATGCGCCGCGCCCGCGCCAATATCATGCGCCTCGGCGGCATCCCCAAGATGAACACCTACGCCAAGCTGTACCTCGCCCTCCTCGGCCAGTTCGCCTGGAAATACCTCCCCACCATCCCCGTCGAAACCATCCTCCTCCCCAACTGGCTCTACTTCAACATCTACGAGATGTCCTCCTGGAGCCGGGCCATGCTCATGCCCCTGGCCATCATCAACCACTTCAAACCCACCCGCACGCTCCCCCCCGAAAAACAGCTCCACGAACTCTTCCCCTACGGCACCGAGCACAGCGATTTCTCGCTCCCCCGCGACCCCGAATGGTTCACCTGGCGCAACTTCTTCCTCCGCTGGGACGACGCCCTCAAGTTCCTCGAAACCCTCCCGTGGAAACCCTTCCGGTCCCTCGCCCTTCGCCGCGCCGAGAAATGGATGCTCGAACGCACCGGCGAAGGTTCCGAAGGCCTCGCCGCGATCTTCCCCGGTTTCCTCAACTCCATCATCGCCCTCAAAGCCCTCGGCTATTCCGATGACCACCCCGTCCTCCGCAAACTCGCCGCGGAATTCGAATGCCTCGAAGTCGATGACCCCGACCACAACGACTTCCGCATCCAGCCCTGCCTCTCCCCCGTCTGGGACACCGCCATCACCTCCGTCGCCCTCGCCGAGTCCGGCATCCCCCACGACCACCCCGCCCTCCGCAAGGCCGCCGACTGGCTGCTCGCCAAGGAAGTCCGCATCCGCGGCGATTGGTCCGTCAAAAACCCGCACCCGGAGGCCAGCGGCTGGGCCTTCGAATTCCGCAACGAATACTACCCGGACGTGGACGACACCGCCAAGGTCCTCCTCGCCCTCCGCCTCGTCCAGGCCGGCGACCCCGAAGCACAAAAGGCCGCCATCGAACGCGCCACCCGATGGCTCATCAGCTTCCAGTGCAAGGACGGCGGCTGGGCCGCCTTCGACAAGGACGTCACCAAACACTGGCTCGAAGATGTCCCCTTCGCCGACCACAACGCCATCCTCGACCCCACCTGCTCCGATATCACCGCCAAAGTCCTCGAATGCCTGGGCAAACTCGGCTACTCCACCCACGACAAAATCGTCCGCCGCGCCGTCGATATGCTCCGGCGCACCCAGGAACCCGACGGCCCCTGGTGGGGGCGCTGGGGCGTCAACTATATCTATGGCACCTTCCAGGCCCTCCGCGGCCTCCACGCCCTCGGCATCAACATGAACCTCGACTGGATCGTCCGCGCCCGCAACTGGCTCGAATCCTGCCAGAACCACGACGGCGGTTGGGGCGAATCCTGCGCTTCCTACGACGATCCCAACCTCAAAGGCAAGGGCGTCTCCACCGCCTCCCAAACCGCCTGGGCCATCCTCGGCCTCGTCGCCTGCGGCGACCCCTTCCGCCCCTCCATCCAGCGCGGCGTCGAATACCTCCTCGCCAACCAAAACCCCGACGGTTCCTGGACCGAAGACCAGGTCACCGGCACCGGATTCCCCAAGGTCTTCTACCTCCGCTACGACATGTACCGCAACAACTGGCCCCTCCTCGCCCTCGCCGAGTTCCGCCGCCTCCGCGCCCGCTTCCCCGCCTGACCCGGCCCGCCCCCGCAACGCCGGGCCCGCGAACCCCGCGCCTCGCGGGAACCCGCAAACTCCGCCGCTCCGCTTGACTTCCCCCAATCCGTCGCTACCCTTCCTTATGGACATGGCACGAAATCTAATCGCCGCGCGCACCGCCGCCGCGATTCTCGTTGCCGCCGCCCTCGCCCTCCCGGCCCTCCGCGCCAATTGCGATCCAAGTCCCGGCCCGTGCCACGACGCTCCCTGCCACGCGGCCCGCGATGCCGGCGGCCAGCCCTCCACCTGGCCGGACGATTGTTCCCCCGCCTGCGGCCACCTCGGCTGCCCCCACACCCCCGCGTTTCTTCCCCCCATCCAACCCGTGATCTCGCGCGCGGGCATGACCGCGTTCGGCCCCGGCGATTCCAAGTCCCCCCTTCCCGACGGCGTCGCCCCCCGCGTCGAAATCCCGCCCCGCCAAGCCTGAGCGCGGCTTGGTCTTCAGGTGTATTATACACCTGGCCTCCATTCCCTGCCCATCCGCCGCCACGGTCCACACCGCGGCGCAAACTCTGCCCCCTCAATCCATTTGCCTATGAACAGCTCCCAATTCCGATCCACACCCCGGCGCCTCCTCACCGCCGCGGGACTCTGCCTGCCCCTCGCGCTTCCAGGCCCGTCGGCTTCCCGCGCCGACTCTTCCGCCGGCACCCACGCGCACTCCGTTCGAGACCTCGTCCAGTCCGCCCTCGCGTCCAACCAGGAACTCGCCGCCTTTGCCGCCGCCGCGCGCGAAAGCCGCGCCCAAAGCCGCCAGGCCGCCGCTTGGAATAACCCCGAACTCGCCGTCGAATTCGGCGGCCGCCGCGCCACAGACGCCACCGGAGTGTTCACCGAGAAAGGCAACACCTTCGGGGTCTCGCTCGTTCAGACGTTCGAGTTTCCCGGCAAAGCCTCCCTGCGCAAGGCCATCGCCGCGCGCGACGCCGAGCTCGCCGAGCTGGGCCTGCTCCAGTTCCGGCTATCCCTCGAAAACCAGGTCCGCCTGGCCGCCTTGCGCCTCCAAGCGGCCACCGCCCTCGCGGACCTCGCGGGACAGATCGCCGGCCAGATCGCCGCAATGATCGATCTCACCGGCCAGCGCCCAGCCGCCGGCCCAGCCCAGGCCCTCGAACTCCGCCTGCTTCAGGCCCGGCGCCTCGAATTCCTCGCCGCCGCCGCCAAAGACGCCCTCGCCCGCGACGAAGCCGCCATCGACCTGCGCGCGCTCGCGGGCCTGCCCGCCTCAACCCCCCTCCGCATCCGCGACGCCTTCGATCACCCCTCCCGCACCGTGGACCCCAATCGCGCCGTGCTCGCCGCCCTGGCCGCCAACCCCCAAATCCGCGTCCGCACCGCCGAAGCCGCGCGCGCCCTCGCCGCGCAATCCGCCGCCCGGCTCGAAGCCCTGCCCGGCTTCAAGATCGGCCCGTTCTTCAGCCGCAGCCAGGCCGGAGACATCGAGGAGGATTTCGGCGTCACCTTCGCCGCCGAACTGCCCCTCTGGAATCTCAACGCCGCCGGGACCGCCGCCGCCCGCGCCGCCCACGACCGCGCCGTCGCCCTGGTCCTCGACGCCCGCCGCAAGGTCGAACGCGAAACGCTCCGCCGCTGCCGCGCCTACGCGGCCCAAACCGCCCTGCTCGCCGAATGCGGCGCGGAACACGCCGCGGCCCTGCGCGACGCCGCGGAGTCCGCCGACCGCCAATACCGCCTCGGCGCCATCGGCACGCAGCTTTACCTCGATGTCCAACGCCAGTTCCTGGACACCGAACGCCTCCGCCACGAAACCATCCTCGCCGCCTGGGAACACTGGCTCGACCTCGATCTTCTCACCGCCGGCACGCTCAGACAAGACACCCCAAAACCATGACACGCTTCCTCCCACTCATCCTCGCCGCCACCGCCGCCTTCGCCGCGTGCAAACCCCGGGCCGCGGAGCCCAGGACCGCCGGCGAACCCGGCCAACGCCACGCTGATGGCGCCCATGTCGAGTTCAACCCGGGCCGCGGCATCCAACTCGGTCCCGACGCGCTCCGCGCCATCGGCATCGAAACCGCCGAGGTCGCCCTCGGCGGCGTCCAACCTGTCCTCGCCTTTCCCGCGACGGTCTTCGCGCCGCCCGCCACGCGCGATCCCGCCCGCGCGACGGCCCAGGTTCCCGATGCGCAAGCCCGCTCCCTGCGCCCCGGCCAACCCGCCACGGCAAGCCTTCCCAACGGCCGCGAACTCGGCGCCCGCATCACGGGGATTCATCCGTTTCCGGGAATCGCCGGCCTATTTGAGATCATCCTCGATATTCATGGCCCCCCAGAGCCCCTGGCGCCCGGCACGCGCCTGAGGGCCGCCGTGCGCGCCCACGAGCCGGAAGCCGCGGACGCCGGAAACCAGCCCGTGGTTCCCGACGCGGCCCTGCTCCACACGGCGCGCGGCCCCTGCGTCTATGTCGCCAACGGCCCCGCTTATCTGCGCACTCCCGTCACGGCCGGCGCTTCGCGCGACGGTTTTACAGAAATTCTCGACGGCCTCTTCGAGGGCGACACGATCGTCACCCGCGGCGCGCGGGACCTCTACCTCGCCGAACTCCAGGCCGTCAACGCCGGCGCCGGCTGCACGCACGCCCACTGAGACGCCGCCCATGGTCGCCCGCCTCGTCCGCGCCAGCCTCCGCCAGCCGCTTCTCATCGGCCTCGCCACCGCCGTCATGGCCGGCGCCGGCCTCTGGTCCGCGGGCCGCCTTGCCATCGACGCCGTGCCCGACATCACCAGCCCCCAAATCCAGATCAGCACCCAGGCCGGCGCCCTGGCCGCCGAGGAGGTCGAAAAACTCGTCACCTTCCCTATCGAAAGCGAAATGGCCGGCCTCCCCTCCATGGCCGAGTTGCGGTCCCTCTCCCGATTCGGCTTTTCCCAAGTCACCCTTGTCTTCCGCGATGCCACCGACATCTACCGCATGCGCCAACTCGTGACCGAGCGCCTGCTGCGCCTCGGCGGCGCGCTGCCGCCGGGCGTGGCGCCCCAACTCGCCCCCATCGCCACCGGCCTGGGCGACATCTATTTCTATCAAGTCGCCTACGCCCCCGGCGCCACAAACATGCCCGCCGCCCGCGAGCTCCAACTCCAGGAACTCAAACTGGTCCAGGAATATCTTATCAAACCCCTGCTCCGCGCCACCCCGGGCATCGCCGAAGTCAACACCTCCGGCGGGTACGAACGCCAAATCGTCGTCCGCCCCGACCCCGCGGCGCTCCAGGCCGCCGGCATGACCTTCGAAGACCTCGCCAGCGCCCTCGCCGACAATACCCGCAACTCCGGCGGCGGCCTCATCGAACTCGCCGGCGAACAACTCGCCATCCGCGCCGATGGCCGCGCCGCGTCCATCGCCGACATCGAGACAATCCCCCTCAAGTTCCGCGCCGCCGCCCGGCCCATTCTCGTCCAGGACGTCGCCCGCGTCGGCATCGGCACGCAGTTCCGCACCGGGGCCTCGACCGCCAACGGCCAGGAAGCCCTCGTCGGCGGCGCCATCATGCTCGCCGGCGAAAACAGCCGCACCGCCGCCCGCGCCGTCCACAGCCGCCTCGCGGAAATCCGCGCCAAACTGCCCGAAGGCGTCACGATCACCCCGCTCTATGACCGGTCCGATCTGGTGGACAAAACCATCGCAACCGTCCGCACCAACCTTTTCGAAGGCGCCATCCTCGTCGTCGCCGTGCTCTTCCTGCTTCTCGGCAACCTCCGCGCCGCCTGCATCGTCGCCCTCGCCATACCCCTCTCCATGCTCTTCGCCCTCACCGGCATGGTCCAATGCCGCATCTCGGGCAATCTCATGTCCCTCGGCGCCATCGATTTTGGCCTGATCGTGGACGGCGCGGTCGTGATGGTCGAAAACATCGTCCGCCATCTCTCCCACCAACAAGCCCGCCTGGGACGCCCGCTCACCCGCCAGGAACGCTTCCGCGAAGTCCTGTTTTCCGCCCGCGAAGTCGCCTCGCCGATGTTCTTCGGCGTCCTCATCGTCACCGTCGTCTATATCCCCATCCTCGCGCTCTCGGGCGTCGAAGGCAAAATGTTCCATCCCATGGCCCTAACGGTCATGTTCGCCCTCGCCGGGTCGCTCCTGCTCGCCCTCACGCTCATGCCCGTCCTCTGCCACGCCTTCCTCGGCGGCAACCTCCGCGAAAAAGACAATCCCGCCGTCACTTTCCTCAAATGGATTTACGCCGCGCTGCTCCAAGCCTCGTTCCGCTTCCGGCTCCCCGTGCTGGCGGCCGCCACGGCCGCCTTCGGCTTCGCCCTCTGGCTTTTCCCGCGCCTGGGCGCCGAGTTCATCCCCCAGCTCGATGAAGGCGCCCTCTCCATCCAGATGATCCGCGGCAACAGCGTCGGCCTCGGCGCGTCCCTGAGCCTCCAGGAACGATCCGAACGCCTGCTCCTGGAGAAGTTCCCCGAAATCTCGCGCCTCTTTTCGCGCATCGGCACCGCCGAGGTCGCCACCGATCCCATGGGGCCAAACGTCGCCGACACGTACATCTTCTTCCATCCCCGCCGCGAATGGCGCCGCATCGAAGGCCGCCCCGCCACCAAAGCCCAGCTCGCCGGCCTCATGCGCGCCGAACTCGAACGCCATTTCCCCCAGCAAAGCCTTCTCGTCACCCAGCCCATCCAGCTTCGCTTCAACGAAATCCTCGCCGGCGCGCGGGCCGACGTCTCGCTCAAAATCTTCGGCTCCGACTACGCCACGCTCGAAACCCTCGCCGCCCAGGCCCGCGACATCCTCCGCGCCGTCCCCGGCGCCGGCGACGTCGAGTTCGACGCCCTCGGCCGCAATCCCCTCCTCGAAATCATCCCCCGCCGCGGCCAACTCCAGCGCTACAACGTCCACGCCGAGGAAATCAACCGCGTCGTCGAGCACGCCCTCGCCGGCGAGGAAACCGGCGCTCTCATCGACGGGAACCGCCGTTTCCCCATCGTCGTTCGCCTCGACGAAGCCGCCCGCCACGACCTCGCCGCCATCGCCCGCCTCCCTCTCCGCACCGACGACGGCGGCATGCTCGCCCTCGGCGAGGTCGCCACAGTCGGCGTCGCCGACCGCATCGGCACCATTTACCGCGAATCCGCCCAGCGCCGCGTCGGCATCCTGATCAATCCCCGCGGGCGCGACCTCGAAAGTTTTGTCAACGACGCCACCGCCCGGCTGCGGGCCGGGATAAAGTTCCCCGATGGGTACTTTTTCGAGTTCGGTGGCCAGTTCCGCAACCTGCGCGACGCCCGCGCCCGGCTCGCCGTCGTGGTTCCCACCGCGCTTGGCCTGATCTTTTTGCTCATCTACATGAGCTTCGGCAGCTTCCGCCAGACTGCCCTGATCTTCCTGTGCGTCCCCCTCGCCGTCACCGGCGGCGTGTTCGCCCTGGGCCTGCGCGGCCTCCCGTTCAGCATATCCGCCGCCGTCGGGTTCATCGCCCTCAGCGGCATCGCCACGCTCAACGGCATCATGCTCATCAGCTTCATCAACCAGCTCCGCGCCCAGGGACGGACTGTGCGCGACGCGGTGGTGGAAGGCACCCTCACCCGGCTGCGTCCCAAACTCATGACCGCCCTCGTCGCCAGCCTCGGCTTCGTTCCCATGGCCATCGCCACCGGCCCCGGCGCCGAGGTCCAGCGCCCCCTGGCCACCGTCGTCATCGGCGGCATCGTTTCCTCCTCGATCCTCACCCTCGTCATCCTGCCAATCCTCTACGACTGGCTGGAACAATCCGCCGCGCGCCGCAAGGAGCGCGGCAAACCCAACCCGAAAGGAACCCAACCATGAAACACGCAACCCCAACCCTCCTCGCCGCCCTGCTCCTCGCCGCCGCCGCCCCGGGCGCGGACGAACCCGCCGCGGCCAAACCGCTCGCCGGCCCCAATGGCGGCAAGCTCCTGCCCTTCGGCGCGCTCCAGGCCGAATTCGTGGTGCTCAAAGAGCGCAAGGTCGCCGTGAACCTGTTCGACGCGGCCTTGAAACCCGTCGCCCCCTCCGGCCAACAAGCCGCGGCCACCGCCCAAGCGCCATCCGGCGCCGCCAAACTTGAGTTCGACCAGGCCGCCACAGGATTCACCTCCAAATCCGCCCTGCCCGATGGCGATGGTTACATCCTGGTCCTGCAACTCCGCCCCGCGCCCGGCGCCAAACCCGAAAACCACAGGATCAAACTGGACCTCGCCGTTTGCGGCGGCTGCAACCGCGCCGAATACGCCTGCACCTGCGAAGGCCACGGGCACTGACAGCACCCCAAAACGGCGGCTCCAAAACCCCGCGTTCCACCCGCGGCCCTCCGCCCGCGCCTCACCGGCCCGGCCACTCCGCGCCCGCTTACCACCCCTCAATCGCCGCCCGCGTCGCGGCGCTTGCCCGCCATCGGGCGCCCCTCGAAATCGCGCAGGAATGGCCCGTCAAACTGCCACGCATTCAGCTCCTCAATGATCGTCCGCGCGTCCGCCAGCGTGCCACGCGACACGCGCAAGAAATCTATCGCCCCCTCGAAGCAATGGCCGTCCGCGTCCCGGCCCACAAGGCCATCCGAGGGGTCAGTCTGGCACTTTGACACCCGCCCCCGAAACTTTCCACGCATTTCCGACGCGGATTTTTCGCAATTTTAGAGCTTACATCCAAAATTTTCAAACACATATACTATTTTATTGATCTTGAATGCTTGTTTTTAGTCATCAGCTTTGAAAATTTCATTCGGAGGCCTTGAATGGACATGTTCGTCTCATAATCTTATTGGTTCTATGCAGTCTAACAGTCAACATTCGAAAACAGGAGTCTATCGCCGCCAAAGAATGCCAGTTTGGCCGGCGTGGTCCATGCCCCAAATACGCGCCCGCGCCTTGTCGGCACTCGCGCTGGCTCTCACGGTCTGTGCGTCCGATGGGGCATCCAAAAAGGCCGGCCCCTCCAAACCGGGCGGTCTTGCATCCCAAACAGGTGTCGCCTCCTGGTACGGCGGACGCTGGCACGGGGGACCGACCGCCAGCGGCGAGCGCTACAACCAGTGGTCCATGACCGCCGCCCACAAGACCCTGCCGTTCGGCACGTTCGTCCGCGTCACGAACCTCCACAACGGCAAGGCCACCGTGGTCCGCATCAACAACCGCGGCCCTTACATCAAAGGCCGCGTGATCGATCTCTCGGTCCAGGCCGCCAGGGAGATCGGGATGTACGGGCGCGGAATCGCGAGCGTCCGGTTGGACGTCGTGCCGCCCAAAACCGCGGTCCTCGCCGCCTCCCGGCGTGCCGCCGATCGCGATCCAAGCTGAGCCACGCCTCGATGTCCCCGGCGTGCGGTCCGCCCCGGGGACCGGCATTCCCGGTCCCCGCGCCGCGCGCCGTCCGGGGCGCGGCGCGGTGTCAGAATTTCCAGAACACCGGGATCAGCCAGCACGCCCCCGCAAAGGCCAGCACGTTCAGCGGCAGCCCGAACCGGACAAAATCGGTAAACTTGTACCCGCCCGGCCCATAGACCATCATGTGCGTCTGATAGCCGATGGGCGACGAAAACGCCAAAGACGCGCTTAGCGTCACCGCGATGACAAAGGGCCGCGGGTCCAGCCCCAGTCCCTGCGCCGTGTTCACCGCGATCGGCACCATCAACACCGCCGCGGCGTTGTTGGACAGGACCTCGGTGAGCGCGTTTCCCAGGAGGTAGATCACCGCCAGCATCACCACCGGCAAAATCGCCGCCGGCACATGGGCCTTCACAGTCTCCGCAAGGAATCCCGCCACCCCCGCCGCCGCCCCCGTCTCTTCCATCGCCAGCCCCACCCCCAACATGCCGTACAACAAAAACAGCACCGACCAGTCAATGGACCGGTACGCCTCGTCCGGATCGATGCAGCCTGTCCACATCACAATCACGCACCCCAACAGCGCCGCGATGGGAACATCCACCCATCCCGCCGACGCCGACACCACCACCGCCGCCAGAACGCCCAGGGCCACCGCCGCGCGCTTGCGGACCGGCGCCGGCGTGCGGCTCTCCTCCAGCACCATCAAGTCCCCCTCCCTGCGCATCTGATCAAACCCCGATTGCGGCCCCAACATCAGGAGCGTGTCGCCAAACTCTAGGCGCTCGTCCTTGAACTCCGCCGTCAAGTTCCGCCCCTCCCGATGCAACGCCAGCACCAGCATCCCAAACGCCTGCCGGAATCGCGCCGAGCGGATTGTCCGCCCGATCAACCGCGAATGCGGGCCCACAATCCCCTCCAGGATGCCCCCCTCGACCTGCGAAAGGTTCTCCAGGCCCATCTCCGCGCGGAACGCCGGGTCCAATTCTTTCCGGCCCCCCTCCAACTCCACAAGCCTGCGCCCCCCCACCGACACCAGCAGCCGGTCGAACGGCTGCACCAGGATCGAGTCCAGCGCCTCCTCCACCCGCGCCCCGCGACGGCGCACCTCCAGAATCCGGAACGCCGCCCGGTCGGTCCCAAACACGGTTTCCGTCAGCCGCCGCCCGATCAACGGCGAGCCGGGCCGCACCAGCAGATGAAATAGCGCCGCTTTGCGCTGCTCCGGCCCCACCGTGCCCGTCACCGTCGGACGGTCCGGCAGCAGCCGCGGCCCCGCGATCAGCATGTAGGCGATCCCCACCGCGAGCAACGGCAGTCCGACCGGCGTCAGCTCGAACATCGCCAGCTTCGCCATGCCGTACTTCTCCAGCATACCGCTCACCGCGAGGTTTGTGGAGGTGCCGATCAATGTGCCGCACCCGCCCAGCACCACGGCAAAGGACACCGGCATCAAGGTCCGTGACGGCGCGATTCCCCTGTGGTGCGACAGGCCCAGCAACGCCGGCAACAGAATCGCCACGACCGGGGTGTTGTTCAAAAACGCCGACACCACCCCCGCCACCGCCATCACCACCAGCATCCCCACCCAAAACGGCCCCGCAAACACCACCCCCACCATCCGCCCGAGCAATCCGATGCACCCCGTCTTCTCCAGCGCCGCGCACAACACAAACAACGCCCCGATCGTCACCGGCGCGTCGTTCTGGAACACTGACAACGCTTCATTCGCGGGCAATACCCCCGCCAACACCAGAACCCCGAACGCCGTCATCGCGATCAGGTCCCCGCGCGCCCACTCGAAAATCAGCGCCGCCAGCGCCGCCACCAGCAGCCCCGATACCAACCAGATGTGATACGCCTCAGGAATCATGCGCCGCCCTCCGGCCGCGCGCACTCTGTCCGATCCCCGCCCCGTTTGTAAACCCGAAGTTTGCGGGCTTCGAAATCCCCCCCCGCGGCGGGACGCGCCCGGTTCCTCCCGCCAACTCCCGCACACACCCGAACCGCAAAGGTGCCCCTTGCCTGCCGCCCCGATCACCCGCGCCCGCCCGGAAAACTTACGGCTTACAAATCCGAATTCCCCGCCTAGGTTCCGTTCCAGATGAAACCCCACTCCGACATCGGCCTCGCCGGCCTGGCCGTCATGGGCCAGAACCTCGCCCTCAACATCGCCGACCACGGCTTCCAGGTCACGGTCTTCAACCGCACCACCTCCAAGACCGACGCTTTCGTCGCCGGAAACCCCGGCACCCCGGGAGGCCTCCAAGGCGCCCACACACTCGAAGCCTTCACCGCCTCCCTTGCCCGCCCACGCAAAATCGTCATCATGGTGCAGGCGGGCGCCGCCACCGACGCCGTCCTTGACGGCCTCACCCCGTTCCTGGAGCCGGGCGACATCCTCATCGACGGTGGCAACGCCCTCTGGACCGACACCGTCCGGCGCGAGGCCGCCCTCAAGGCCAAAGGCCTCCGTTTCATGGGCTCCGGCGTCTCCGGCGGCGAGGAAGGCGCCCGCTTCGGCCCTTCGCTCATGCCCGGCGGCGACCCCGCCTCCTGGGCCGAACTCGAGCCCATCTGGAAAGCCATCGCCGCCAAGGTCGATCCCGCCACCGGCAAACCCCTCGAAGGCGCCGCCCCCGGCCGTCCCGTCTCCGGCGGCTTCCCCTGCACCGCCTACATTGGCCCCGACGGCGCCGGACACTTCGTGAAAATGGTCCACAACGGCATCGAATACGGCGACATGCAGCTTATCGGCGAGGCCTACCAAATCCTCCGCCACGGCGTGGGATTGTCCGTTCCCGAACTCCACGACACGTTCGCCGCGTGGAACACCGGCGACCTCGACTCGTTCCTCATCGAAATCACCGCCCGCATCCTCCGCGCCACCGACGCCGCCACCGGCAAACCCATGGTGGATGTCATCCAGGACCGCGCCGGCCAGAAAGGCACCGGCAAATGGACCGTCAACGCCGCCCTCGACCTCGGCATTCCCGTGTCCACCATGTCCGAGGCCGTCTTCGCGCGCTTCCTTTCCGCCCAAAAAGACCAGCGCGTCCACGCCTCCACCCGCCTTGCCGGCCCCGCCTCCAAGTTCGATGGCGACCGCAAGGAACTTGCCGCCGCCGTCCGCGATTCGCTTTACGCCTCCAAGATTTGTTCCTACGCCCAGGGCTTCGCGCTCATGGCCGCCCAGTCCGCGGAACGGAACTGGAACCTGCGCCTGGGCGAGATCGCCATGATCTGGCGCGGCGGGTGCATCATCCGCGCCCGCTTCCTCCAACGCATCAAAGAGGCCTTCGACCGCGACCCCGCCCTCCCCAACCTGCTCCTCGACACACACTTCAGCGGCGTCCTCGCCCGCACCCAGCAAAACTGGCGCCGCATTGTCGCCCAGGCCGCCCTCGCCGGCATCCCCGCCCCCGCCTTCGCCGCCTCCCTTGCCTACTACGACAGTTACCGCAGCCCGCGCCTCCCGGCCAACCTCCTCCAGGCCCAGCGCGATTACTTCGGCGCCCACACGTACGAACGGGTCGATAAACCCGCCGGCCAGTTCTTTCATACCGATTGGGTCGGCGACGGCACGGAACGCCCGGCGTGAGCGCCCCCCAAAAAAAGCGCCCCACCGCCTCCCGTGCCCTCCTGCTGGGATTGGGCCTCGCCGCGCTCCTTGCCCTCGCCCTCGCTGCTGCCGCCTTCGGCCTGGCCGAACAAGCCCTCGCCGCCGTCGTCCACCTCATCGCCGCCGTCATCCGCGCCCTCCTCCGCATGGCCGGCGCATGAATCGGCATGGGACGGATTGACCAACCGCGCGGTTCGGGGCTGCGGCGCGGCCTGGGCGGCGCCCGCCGGCAGCGGCGGCGGGACGCGGAAGGCGGCGGGCGGTTCCCGTTCCGCGGAACTCACTTTGCCTGACAAAGCCATTCTGGCAAGCCCGCGCCACACGCCGGCGCGCCGCCCATCACGGCGCGCCCCGAACCCGCAAAGTTTTCGCCCGCGGACCGAACGCTTGTAATTTTGATGGAAGCGTGTTATAAATTCTATACGATAAGTCCTGTGGTCCTGAACGCACGGTTCCGATGACCCCGAAAATGCCGCGCCATCTTCGCCCCGCCGCTGCCCGCAAGGTGCCCGTCCCCAGGCCGCGCGCCCGAACCGCCAGGACATCCAACCCCGCAAAGTCCACCCCCGGCGGCACCCCCAGCCCGTCCAAAATCAGGGGCGGCCGTTCGCACGGCCCGCCGCCACGAACTTCCGCCGCAAGCGGCCAAGCCGCGGCCAGACTCCAAGCCGCCCAGGAACTTGCCCGGGCGCGCCTGGAGGAAATCGAGGAAATCTACCGCATCGCGCCGGTGGGGCTCTGCGTCCTGGACCGTGACCTGCGGTTCGTGCGGATCAACGACCGGCTCGCCGCAATGAACGGCATCCCGGCGGCCATGCACCTCGGCAAGCGCGTCAGCGAACTGCTCCCCAAGTTGGGCCGCGCCTGGGAACCCGCCATGCGCCGCGTGCTCCGAAGCGGACGCCCCCGCCTGAACGTGGAGATCACAGGAGAAACCCCCGCCCAACCGGGCGTCGCGCGCAGCTGGCTCGAACAGTGGCTGCCACTGAAGGACGCCCTCGGCCACGTCACCGGCATCAGCATCGTCGTGGAGGAAACCACGGCCCGCAAACGGGCCGAGGAAGCCCTGCGCTCAAGCGAGAACCGACTCCGAACCGCCGCGCAAACCGCCTGGTTCGGAACCTTCGACGCCGACCTCCTCGCGGGCACTGTCTTCTGGTCGCCGGAAATGCGCTCGATCCTCGGCTTCTCCCGTGACGCGCCCGAGCCTCCGGCGGGAACGGTCCCCGATTTCATCCACCCCGACGACTTCGAAGGCGTTCGGGAAATGCTCCGGCGCTGCTTTGATCCGGCCGGCGACGGCGTCATCTCGCACGAACATCGCATCGTCCGTCCCAATGGCGCCACGCGCTGGGTCCACCTCAAAGGCAGGGTCCTGTTCAAAGGCGCGAAACGGCGGAGGCGCCCGGTACGGGCCAGCGGCATCCTCCTGGACATCACCGACCGCAAGGCGGAGGAGGAGAAGCTTCGCGCGGCCCTCGCCAAGGCCGAGGACGGCGACCGCCTGCTCGCGGCCCTTATGGAACATGTGCCGGAGGGCATCACCATCGCCGACGGACCCGACGCCACGTTGCGCATGGTCAGCCGCCACGGCGAGGAACTCCTCGGCCACCCGCACACGGGCCTCACAGCCGCGGAGTTCACCGCCCGCTGGAAAATCTATCACCCCGATGGCGCCACACCCATGGAACCCGCGGACCTGCCTCTGGTGCGCGCCGCAAGGGACGGCGAGACCGTGGCCAACGCCGAGATCATCGTGGCCAACGCGCAGGGACGCGCCCTGCCGCTGCTCTGCAACGCCGTGCCCATCCGCGCCGGCGATGGCGCCATCGCCGGCGCCATCGTGGTGTGGCGCGACATCTCGGAACGCCGGCGCATCGAGGACGCTCTCCATAAACTGAACGCCGACCTCGAGGATCGCGTCCGCGAACGCACCGCGGCGCTCGCCGAGGCGGAAGCCAAGTTCCGCGGCCTGGTCGAAAACACCCTCGACATCCCGTTCCGTGTGGACCCAAACGGCACGGTCCGCTATGTCGGCCCGCAGGCCCGGCGCTACGGATTTGATCCGGACAGCCTCACCGGACGCCACTTTCTCGACATCGTCTTCCCCGGCGACAGGCAGGGGATGGCGGACGCCTTTCGGAGAGCGGACGTGGGCCGCGCCCCGTTTCCATCCGAGTTCCGCGTCCAGTCGCCCGACGGCACGATATACTGGTTTGAAGAGCAGGGTTCCCTTCACCGCGGCCCTGGCGGCGCCGTTGAGGGGTTCGTGGGCGTCCTTCGCGATGTGTCCGCCCGGAAACAGGCTGAACATGCGCTGCGGGAGTACGAAACGAACCTGCGGCGGCTCTCCTCGGAGCTGGCCCTGGCCGAGGAACGGGAGCGCCGCCGCATCGCCGCCGAGATTCACAATGAACTCGGCCAGGTGCTTGCCATGTGCCAGAACGAGCTGGACCGGATCGACGCCGGGGCGTTGCCCGAAGCCGCCGCCCGCGGCGCCCACCGGCTCCGCGGCCTCCTCGAGCGGGCCGCGGCCGGAACACGGGCGCTCACCTTCAATCTCAGCTCCCCCCTCCTCCACACCCTCGGCCTCGCGCCCGCCCTGGAACAGCTCTGTGCCGACTGCCGCAAGGACAGCGGGATCGCCTTCCTGTTCGAGGACGACGGCCAGGAAAAACCCCTGGCGGAGGCCGACCGCATCGCGTTCTTCCGCTCCGTCCGCGAGTTGTTCCGCAACATCATCCGCCACGCCCGCGCCACCGAGGCGCACTGCGCCCTTTCCCGCCGCGGCGGCCGAATCCGCGCCGAAGTCCGCGACAACGGCATGGGTTTCGACGCCGCCAACGCGGGCATGGGCTTCAGCCCCCAGGGCGGCTTCGGCCTCTTCAATCTGCGCGAGTACGCCAAGCACGTTGGCGGGCGGTTCGAGATCGAATCGTCCCCCAACGCCGGGACCCGGATCATCCTGGAGGCGCCCCTGGACCGCCGGCCATGACCACCATCCTCCTTGCTGACGACCACCAGATCGTGAGGGACTGTCTGCGCCGCTACCTCGAGGACGACCCCGACTTCAAGGTCGTCGGCGAGGCGGGCACCGGCCCAGAAGCCGTCAAACTCGCCGTCCGCGAAGGACTCACGCAGCCGTAACCCGTTTCGCGCCAGACGCTTCCATCCATGCCGCCCCTCCGCCCCATCCCCTATAGGCGTCGCCTATCGGGAGGCCACAAATCTCCATCATGGATATGGCGTGCCGGAAGCGCCGGATTTAGCTTGGTGCCCGGCCCGCATCTCGACGGGAGAAACGGCCGGCACGGAGGCGCGAACCATGGTCCAGTCCGCAGAACCCAATCTGGCCGCCCGGCGCCCGCCCGCCCGCCCGTATAACCCCTACGATACCAGCTGCCTGGAAAATCCGGAATCCGAAGCGCGAGCCGGCGCACCCCCCAGGTGCCAGCGGCGGTTTGTGGTTTCCAGCCGCGTCGGGCTCCACCTGCGCCCAGCCACGATGCTTGTCAGAACCGCCTGCCGCTTTCAGAGCGAAGTGATCGTCACCCACAACGATCTTGCGGCCAACGGCAAAAGCCTCCTCAGCGTCATCCTTCTCGGCGCAAACTTCGGCGCCGAAGTGGCCGTCTTCACCGAGGGCGCCGACGCCCAGGAGGCCATGGAATCCATCACGGCCCTTTTCGACCGCTGCTTTTCCACCGAGCCCCGCGCCGCCACCGTCTCCGCCCCAGGAGAAGCCCTGCCGGGCGCCCTGTCCCGGGACCCGGCGGCCCTGCAACCGGGAAAGCCAGGCGCACAGAATTGTTCCCTTGGATAATAGATAATATGCATAATGATTCAGAATCCGCCGGGTTGGCATCGCTGCCTCCGCGCGAGCCGGAGCAGGGCTTGGCCGCGGAAGCCGTTCCGTCCCCCGGCCGCCTCGTCCGCCAGGTGTTCCACCACGGCGCGGACAGGACTGTGTGGGTCGCCCCTGTCGAGCATCGATTCCCCGCCGGCATCACCGCGGTCACCGAGTCCGACCTGGATGGCAACATCGTCGAGTGCGGCGACTCGTTTGCGTCCATCTCGGGCTACGCGCGGCAGGAGTTGCTGGGCATGCCCCACTGCGTGCTGCGGCATCCCGACATGCCCCGCGCCATGTTCAGGGAGATGTGGGCCAGCATCTCCGTTGGCCGCATGTGGCGGGGTGTGATCAAAAACCTCCATAAGGACGGCGGCTATTATCTCTGCGACGCCCTGATCGTGCCCAAGGTCCGGGACGACCACATTTTCGGGTATGTCTGCACCCGGCGCAAGCCCACGATCCAGGCCA
>CAYSZK010000048.1:0-27320 GCA_964435495.1 uncultured Verrucomicrobiales bacterium | reverse complement strand
GTGGTGGTCGGGGTGAACGGCGTGTTTGGGGGGCGCATGGCGGAGGTGGCGGCGCGCTGTGGCGCGGAGGTGCACCGGCTCACGCAGCCGTGGGGCCGGGTGTTTGCGGAGCGCGGGATTTTGGAGGCCGCGGAGCGCGTGAAGCCGAAGGTCGTGGCGGTGGTGCATGCGGAGACCTCGACGGGGGCGCACCAGCCTGTGGAGGGTTTGGGCCGGGCGTTGCACGGAATGGGGGTTCTGTTTGCGTTGGATTGCGTGACGAGCCTGGCGGGGGCGCCGGTGGAGATCGACGCGTGGGGGGTGGACGCGGCCTACAGCGGCACGCAGAAATGCCTTTCGTGCCCGCCCGGGCTGGCGCCGGTGACCTTTTCGCCGCGGGCGGTGGAGGCCATGGAAGGGCGGAGGGCGCCGGTGCAGAGTTGGTACCTGGACATGAAACTGGTGCGGCAGTACTGGGGGTCGGAGCGCGTGTACCACCACACGGCGCCGGTGAACATGATCTTCGCGTTGCAGGAGGCGCTGAAGCTGGTTGAGGAGGAGGGGTTGGAGGCGCGCTGGGCGCGGCATCGGGCGTCGCACGAGCGGTTGCGCGCCGGATTGGCGCGGATGGGAATCCGGTATGTGAGCGAGGAGGGGCGGCATCTGCCGATGCTCAACGCGGTGGGCATTCCGGCGGGCATTGAAGACGCGCCGGGGCGGCGGCGGCTGTTGGACGAGCATTCGATAGAGATCGGGCCCGGGCTTGGGGAGTTCAAGGGGCGCGCATGGCGCATTGGCCTGATGGGGCACGGATCGACGGCCCGCAACGTGGACCTGGCGCTGGAGGCCATTGGCGCGCTGGCGCCCGCGTAGGCGGCATGGATAAGATTTTCTGTTAACAGTTCTCCTGCGCTAATTTAAGGTTGCGTGATCCTGTTCCCGCGGGTAGGCGAAGGGGATCATGGCAACGGCGAAAGGCGTGGCGTCCGACAAGCGGACGATCTGGCGTGTGATCGGGGCGGCCTCGGCGGGGACCCTGATCGAGTGGTACGACTTCTATATTTTCGGCAGCCTGAGCGCGATCCTGTCGCTCCAGTTTTTTCCCAAGGACAATCCCACCGCGGGGTTTTTGTCCACGCTGGCGGTGTTTGCGACCGGGTTCATTGTCCGCCCGTTTGGGGCGGTGTTCTTCGGGCGGATCGGCGACATGGTCGGGCGGAAGTTCACCTTCCTGATCACGCTGTTGTTGATGGGCGGTTCGACCTTTGCCATCGGCCTGCTGCCCAACTACGAGCGCATTGGCGTCCTTGCGCCGGTGATCCTGGTGCTGCTGCGGCTGGTGCAGGGGTTGGCGCTGGGGGGCGAGTACGGCGGGGCGGCGACGTACGTGGCGGAGCATTCGCCCGACGAGAAGCGCGGGTTTTACACGAGCTTCATCCAGACCACGGCGACCCTGGGATTGTTTGTGTCGCTGGGCGTGGTTCTCGCGACGCGGCTGTCCATGGAAGAGGCGCAATTTGAGGCGTGGGGGTGGCGGATTCCGTTTTTGCTTTCGCTGTTCCTGGTGCTGGTTTCCTATTACATCCGGGTGCAGTTGAATGAATCGCCGTTGTTCGCGAAGGCACGCAAGGAGGGGAAGACGTCCGCCCACCCGCTCAAGGACGCCTTTGGCAACGCGCGCAACCGGCGGCTGGTGTTGTTGTGCCTGTTTGGGGCGACGGCGGGGCAGGGGGTGGTCTGGTACACGGGCCAGTTCTACGCGTTGTTTTTCCTGCAAAGGACGATGGAGGTGGATTTCGTGCGGGCGAACATCATCATCGCGGTTGCGCTGGCGTGCGCGACGCCGTTCTTCGTGTTCTTCGGGTCGTTGTCCGACAAGATCGGGCGGAAACCCGTGATGATGTCCGGCTGCCTGCTGGCGGCGCTGACCTATCTGCCGATCTACATGGGCATGATGGAAAACAAGGACAACGACTTCCTGCTCGGGATGTTCGTGTTCCTGCAGGTGATCTACGTGACGATGGTGTACGGCCCGATCGCGGCGTTTCTCGTCGAGCTGTTTCCCACGCGGATCCGGTACACGTCGATGTCGCTGCCCTACCACCTCGGCAATGGCGTCTTCGGCGGCCTCACGCCGTTCCTTGCCACGGCGGTGGTGGCGGCCACGGGCAACATCTACGCGGGGCTAGCCTATCCCATCGGCATCGCGCTGCTGACGTTTGTGATCGGCACGTTCTTCGTCAAGGAATCCCGCCACCTGAAGCTCGGGGACGACCACGGCGGCCTGGGGCTGTGAGCGGGCGGGATTGCCGGAATCCTATAACATCCTGCCGGGCGGATTTCCATGGATTAGCAAGATTTGCGCGGGGTGGGGGATTGCATCAGCCCGGTTCATGGGCATCATGCGCCGCATGACCCATCGCGAACGGACTCTGGCGGTTCTAAACTACAAGCCCTACGATTTCCTGCCTCTTGTGCATTTCGGCTTTTGGCATCCCGAGACCATGCTGGAGTGGGCCGCGCAGGGGCATGTGACCGAGGCGGAGGCGCGGGCGTGGGGGGACGGCAACGAGGTGGACCTGGAGATGACGCGGCGCCTGGGGTTCGACTTCAACTGGGCCACGACCTTCGGGCCGCACACGGGATTGCGTCCGGGCTTTCCGGTGGAGGTGGTGAAAGAGTTTCCCGACGGCAGCCAGCATCTGCGCAACTGGGAGGGCGTGATCGTGCTGAAGGCGCCCGGCGCCACGTCGATCCCGGCCGAGATCGAGCACACGCTGGTGGACCGGGCGTCGTGGGAGAAGCATTACCTGCCCCGGTATGAATGGCACGAGGACAGGATTCTCGCGGCGCGCGTGCGGACGCCGGAGGGCATGCAGCGCTGGGACGAGGGCGGCCTGGAGTTTTTGAAGAGAAAGGACCGCGACCTGCCCCTCGGGCTGGGGTGCGGGAGCGGCATCGGCGCCATCCGCAACATCGTCGGCGTGGAGAACCTCGCCTACCTGCGGGAGGACGATCCGGAGTTGCTCGGGGAGATCATACGGACGACGGCGGACCTGGCGTACCGGCTGGTGAAACAGGTGCTGGAGGCCGGGGCGGTGTTTGACTACGGCCATTTCTGGGAGGACATCTGTTACCGGAACGGGCCGCTGGTGAACCCGGACTTTTTCCGGGAGAAGGTGGGGCCTGTCTATGCGCGTATGACCGGGCTGCTGCGGGAGCACGGGATCGGGTTGTGTTCGGTGGATTCGGACGGCTGCATCGACGCGCTGGTGGGGGCCTGGCTGAAGAACGGGGTCAACGTGATGTTCCCCATCGAGGTGGGCACCTGGCACGCGAGCCTGGCGCCGTGGCGCAAGGAATTTGGCCGGGAGTTGCGCGGCGTCGGCGGCATGAACAAGAACGTGCTGGCGGCCGACAGGGCGGCCGTGGACGCCGAGGTGGAACGGCTCAAGCCGCTGGTCGAAATGGGCGGATTCCTGCCTTGCCCGGACCATCGCCTGCCGCCGGGGACGAAGTGGGAGTTGGTGCGGTACTATACAGGGCGGATGCGGGAAGTTTTCGGCGGGCCTTGAGTGTGGCCCCCAACCGCCGCCGACCGCCACCAGCGAGCATGGGCACGGAAGCGCCCGCGGCGTACGCGGCCAGGCCCCCGCTCGGGGGCGCACGCCCCGTACCCGCTTTCCGTGGTTCCGGCCAGCCTGGCGGGTGGGCGCGGCGGGGCCGGGGGTCGCCACGCCATTGGCTCCGATAGCCCCCTCGAGCATCCTCGAGATTCTTTCGAATTTATCTGTTGCGCTCCAGGCGGAACCCGCCTAATAGCGTGGCATCTTCGGGAGCGACCTGAAGGCAGAGGAGGAACGAGAATGAGCAAGGTTTATGCGGGAATCGTGGTGCTGGCGCTGTGGGCCGGGGCCACGCAGGCTGGCGAAGAGGCCAAGGTGGCGGCGGACAAGCTGATGGCGGAATCGCCCTACAGCCTGTTCAGCGTCGAACACGAGATCAAGGCGGGCTACGCGTATATGTTTGGGGCCGACGCCCATTTTGCGGGCGAGGACACGTCCATCGACGAGCAGGCAGCGTCGTTCGAGTACGTGGCGACGATGAAGAACAACGGCTCGCCCCACCTGCGCGTGGGCGCGGGCTGGGACCGGTATTCGTTCGGGGTTGGCCGGGGGATTCCCATTCCCAACACCCTGCAATCGGTGAACCTGATTGTCGGCACCGACTTCAGCGTTGGCGACAACTGGCTGTTCCGGGCCGAGTTCGCGCCGGGGTTCTACAGCGATTTCGCCGAGGTTACCGGGCGCGACTTCAATGTCCCGATGCAGTTCGGGTTTTCCTATCTGGTCAATGACCGGCTCCAGTGGGTGGCGGGCGTCCAGATCGATCCGTGGGCAAGCTGGTGGATCCTCGGCGGCGCGGGTGTGCGCTGGCAGTTTGCCGACCAGTGGGTGTTGAACCTGGTGGTGCCCACGCCGCGGCTGGAGTTCCAGGCCTCCGACGCGCTGACGCTTTGGGCGGGCGCGGATATGCGGGGGGGAACCTACCGGGTTGGCGACAAGTATGGCGAGGGCTGGGACCGGGGCAACCTGAACGGGGCGCTTGTCGAATACCGCGAGGTGCGGGCGGGCGCCGGCTTTTCCTGGGAAATCTGCCCTTCGTTCTCGCTGGAGGCCGAAGGCGGCTACGTGCTCGGCCGCCAGTTTGACTTTCACCGGACCAACGTGAAGATCGGCACGGACGGGGCGCCTTACGCGGCGATCTCGGCCGAGGCGAAATTCTAGTCCGCCGCCGCGGCGCCGCGCGCCGGGGTGGAGCCTTACCGCTGTGAACCGCGAGGAATTGATCGAAACGCCGCCGTCCGACGCGATGGCGCGGGCGCGGGAGGCCAGGGGCATCCTGCGCAAGGCCTACTTCTGGACGCTCCACTGGGCGGCCACCCCCCACGCGGTTCCCGCGTTGTTCGCGCTGTCGTTCATTGAGTCCTCGGTGTTTCCCATTCCGCCCGATGTTCTCCTCATTGCCATGTGCTTCGCCAAGCCGCGGAGCTGGTGGTGGTATGCGGGGGTATGCACGGTGGCGTCGGTCCTCGGCGGCGTCCTCGGCTGGGCCATCGGCATGTGGTTCTGGGACGCGACGCGCGGCTTTTTCTTCAACGTCATCCCTGGTTTCACGCCGGAGGTGTTCGGAAAGGTCGAGGCCTTTTACCAGCGAAACGCCTTTCTCGCGATTCTCACCGCGGCCTTCACGCCGATCCCCTACAAGGTGTTCACCATCGCCTCCGGCGTGTTTCATGTGCCCGTGATGACGGTGGTGGCGGCGTCCGTCATTGGGCGGGGCGCGCGGTTTTGCTTGGTGGCGGCGGTGATCCGGCTCTTCGGGCCCGCCGTGAAGCCGTTCCTGGAAAAATATTTCGAGCTGGCTGTTACGGTGCTCATGCTTCTGGGCATCGCCGGCGTCGTCGCAATCAAGTTCCTCCATCACTGACCGCTCCGATTCCCGTTCGACCACACCCCCCCACCTGTGGCATGTTGCGGCCATGCTGAACCGGGTGCCTCGCGTCCTGTCGTCGGCCCTCGCGCTTGTGGCGGTCGCCGCACCAGTCCGCGCGGAAAGCATCGCCGGATCGTGCGGCCTTCCCGTGTCCGAGGTCCAAGCGGACGCCCTGCGGAAATCCGGAGCTGTGGGCCGGGCCTGGGCGCCGGGGGCGGCCCCGGGCGTGATCGCCGTGGAAACTTGCTCCTGGATTCGCCTGGCCCCCGCCGCGGCCCTGCCGGCATTGCTCGCCGCCGAAGACTCCACCGGCGCCAGAACCTTTCCCCTGAACGATCCCCCCGCCGCCGCGGACTTCGAACCCCTGGCGCTGGACCCGCGCCGCCCGGAAGACGCAAGGCTCCTGGCCCGTGTCCAGCGCAGGCCGGGCACGTTGAACCTGCCGGAGGCCGCCGCCCGTGATCTCGCGTCCAAGGGCGGCGACCGCGGGCAACTGGCCGCGGCGTGGCGCGAATTCCTGCTCGGCCAGGCCTTGCGGGCCAGGGACGGCGGGCTTGCCGCGGTGGCGCGGGGCGGCGGCTGGCGGGAGCATCCCGCGGTGCTGTTCCGGCGATTCGTGGTTTCGCGCGCCCCACTCAAGGAACGATTCCAAGGCCTGGTTGACCGCTTGTTGCTTGGCGCCTCGGACGCGGCGTTTAGCGGCTTGTTGTCCCATCTCTGGAAACGGTCGGCGCCGGATGGGGAGACGGCGCTCACGCTGGTGTCGGTGCTGGTTTCGCCGGCGGAGGGCGTCCTGCGCGCGGCGGAGCTTGAACACCAGTCCACGGCGCGTCCGTCCGCGCGCCTGTCCCTTTCCGAACTTGCGGAGGCCCAATCCGGCGGCATCCGGGGCACGGTGATGTGGCGCATGGACCTGCTTTTCCTGCCCGAAACGGCGTCAAGGCCGGCTTTCGAGAACATGGCGGCGGCGTCCCTGGCGCTCAAAGAAACAAAAGCGCGGGTGCGGGACAGGATCGCCCGGGCCGAAGGCTTTTCCGCGGGCGCGGAAGGCACGGCGGAGGCTCCGGCACGCGACCCCGGGGCGCCGGGCTCCGGGCCGGTGGTGGAACTCTTGCCGCGTGGCTGGAAGGGGCGTGTGCCGCTGCCGCTGCCGCGGGCGGAGGCGGGGCCGGGGTCCGGGCCGGGCACGGACCCCGGGCAAGAAACCCCTTGACGCCTTCTCTTTGCCGTGCAAAGTCAGGGGCGATGAACGAAGCTGAACGCGCCGAAGGGCATTTGCGCGCCATGCGGGCGCTCATGGAACGCGCCACCATCTACCGGGCGTTGTCCGCGCCCACGGCGCTCTTTGCCGGGCTGCTGACCGCGCTCACCAGCACGGGAATGATTGTCTGGTACAATCTCACCTACGGACTGACGCCCCGTGTGTTCGTCGGAATCTGGATCGTCGTGCTGCTGCTGGTGGGCGCGTTCAACACATGGTCCCTGCGCCAGGGCGCCGCCAAACGCGGCGAACCGTTCATCTCGCCCGGGATGAAGTTCGCGCTGAAGGCGCTGTTTCCGGGTTTTCTGGCGGGGGGCGGGATTACGGTGTGGCACACCCTGGTCATCTATGAGATTGCGCCGCTGGTGTTTTACTGGATGGTTTTTTACGGGCTCGCCCTGCTTTCCACCGAGGAGTATGCACCGCGGTCGATCGCCGTGCTCGGCTGGTGCTTTCTGCTGGCCGGCCTCATTACGGCGCCGATCTTCTATTTGCAGCGCGCCCAGTTTGGCGCCGGAGTCGTCGATGGCGCGCTGGCCATGGCGGCGACGTTCGGGCTGTTCCATCTCGTGTATGCCGCCGTGACCTGGCCGCGCAAGGCCGCCGCCGGGGCGCCGGATGGCGCGGAGGGGGCGTGACCCGCGATGGTGGACTTCGACAAACTTGACCGGACGATCCATGAGAAAGGGCGGTTGGCGATCATGACCGTGCTGGCGGCGCGCAAGGCGTGGAGCTTCCAGGACTTGAAGGTGGAGCTGAAAATGAGCGACGGCAACCTGATCACCCATCTCCGGACATTGCGGGAGGCCGGTTATGTCAGCGCCGAGCGCGACACGTCCGCCCGTCCGCGCACCGACTTTGCCCTGACCGCCCGGGGCCGCGCGGCGTTCACGCGATACCTCGGCACCCTGGAAGCGATTGTGAAGGCGGGCCGCCGCTGACCCGGCGGCATCGCCCCGCCCTTTGACCCCGAACCGCAACAACCCCCGCTTGACAGAGAACGCTTTGTGATGCAAAGCAAAAGGAGACTGGCCCCACCATGAAAATCGTACTCGCCCGCCACTACGGCGTCTGTTTCGGCGTCCGCGACGCCATCCGAGCCGCCGAGGCCGCCGCCGCCCGCGGTCCCGTCACCATTCTCGGCGAACTCGTCCACAACCCCGCCGTCAACCTCCGTCTCGCCGGCCTCGGCGCCACCCAGACCTCCCTCGACCAGCCGAGCGCCCAGCCCGCCGGGCCCGTCATGATCACCGCGCACGGCGCGTCCGACCGGGACCGCGCCGCCTGGGCCGCGACCGGGCGGCCTGTCCTGGACACCACATGCCCGTTGGTTCACCGGGCGCACGCCAGCTTGCGGGCGCTGGTGGCGGAGGGGCGGTTCCCGGTGGTGATCGGGCGGCGGGACCACGTTGAAGTCCGCGGTTTGACGGGCGATTTTCCGGAATCCTTTGTCCTGGAATCGGAGGCGCAGGCGTGCGATTTGCCGGTGCGGGAACGGTACGGGATCGTGTCGCAGACCACCCAGCCGTTTGGGTTTGTGAAGGATGTCGTTGAGGCGGTGCGCCGGGCGCGGCCATGGTCGGACGTGCGATTCCTCGACACGGTTTGCCAGCCCACCAAGGACCGGCAGCACGCGTTGGACGCGTTGTGCCGCGAGGCGGACACCGTTGTGGTGGTGGGCGGGCGCAACAGCCACAACACGCGGCGGCTGGTGGAGACGGCGCGGGCGCGGGTGCCGCGGGTGTGGCACGTCGAGGCCGCCGCGGAATTGCAACCCCGCTGGTTTGTCGAAAGCGGAACCGTCGGGGTGACGGCGGGGACGTCCACGACTGAGGAGACCGTGCGGGAGGTGGTGGCGCGGCTGGAACGGTTTGCGGCGGCGCAACGGTTTGGTTTTCTCACGGGAACCGGAACGGGCGCGCCGAGACGGGCGGCGTGACCTCCCTGAATCGGGAACTTCCGCCGATCGCGTCACCCCGCCGCGAGCGCGGGCCTTGGGAGGAGCATCAATTCGCGTTCGGAGCGGGCTTCGGCGCCGGCCTCGAAGCCGTAGCCGAAGCGATGATCACGGAACAGCGTGATGGCCACGTCGCGGTTGCGGCGGACGCAGTCCTTGATCGCCTCGGGGTCCTTGGCGCAATAGAGCATCGTCTTCCAGGAATAGATGTGCTTGGGCTTGTGGAAATCGCTGTTGGCCACGAACGGCAGCCGTTTGAGGCCGACGGGATTGAAAAAATCGTCGCGGTTGGCGATTTCCCAGGCGTCGATGAGCGGGGCGTACTCCTCCTGGTTTTCCCAAAGGAAAAGCGTGTTGCGGCCGAGGGCGACCTTGAACTCGTGGGGATGGGAGGCGATGGCGAGGCCGTCCTGGGCGTGGATGGCGGCGATGAGGGATTTCAGGTCCATACTCGGGTCGATGGGCTCGCGGAGGTCCACCCCGAGGAGGTGGGTTGAGGTCTTGGAGGTGATGCCGTCCTTGTTGAATTCGAGGCCGGTGAGGACGATCATGCCGTACTTGCGCAGGGCGCGGGCCTTTTGTTTGGCGATGACATCGAAATATTCGGGCAAATCCTCGTGGCCGAGGACGAGTCCGGTGCGTTTGACGACCCTGCCGATCACTGTGGCATGGTCCACGAGGTGGTCGGTGATGCAGAGCACGTCGAATCCGCGCTGGCCGTAGAAATCGACGAGCTCGGGCACGGCGAGCTGGCCGTCGGAGAAGGTGGTGTGGGTGTGCAGGTCGCAGAGCAGCAGCCGCTTCTCAAGAGCGCCGGTGCGGCGGGCGTCGGCGTGAACGGGCAGGCTGGCGAGGCGGCGGGGCGGGGCGTTGCGCGGGACGGCCTCATCGAGCAGGAAGCGGGCGATCTTGAGCGACGCGTCGGGGACGCTGATGCGGGTGAGGGCTTCGCGCACGCGGCGCCATTCGCGGGCGTCGTGGGCGAAAAGATTCTCGACGGCGTCACGGATTTCCTTGGGTTTTTCGGCGCGAATGCCCGCGCCGGCCATCTGGAGCAGCTCAAAATTGCCCTCCTCCTGGCCGGGAACGATCTGGTTGACGACCATGGGGCAACGGGCGGCGATGGCTTCCTGGGTGGTGGCGCCGCCGGCCTTGCTGATCACGGTGTGATGGGTCATCAGCAGCTTGGGCATCAGGGTGGTCCAGCCCATCACCTTGACCCGCTTCTCTTCGCCCGCGGTGATCTCCTTAACGGCGTCGAGCAGTTCGGCGGACTTGCCAACGGTGATGGTGAACCGGACGTCCTCCAGTTCCAGAAGGCGTTCGACGACCTTCGGGGCGCGTTTGCGTCCGGAGTTGATGACGTACAGGACGCGCCGTTCCTCGCGGGGGTCGGGGAGGGGCTCGATGTCCGCGGAATCGGCAAAGGCGATGGGAACGGGGAATCCGAGCACGCGGATGCGTTCGGCCTCGATGCCGTTGCGTTTGAGGACATCGGCGGTCGCGTCGTTGGCGACAAGAAAATAGTCGGCGCGGGCGCGGTACCAGAACGAGTTGATGGAGATCGAATCGGTGACCGCGGTGACGACCGAAAACGGGCGGGGTTCGGCGCCGAAGAGATCGTCGAGCAGGTAATTGTAAACCGGATAGACCGTGACGACCACGTCGGGGTCGGCCTCGCGCAGGAGGTCCCCGAGGGCGCGGCGCATCTTGCTGAGGAAGACCAGGTTGCCTTCCATGAGGGAGGAGTTGTCCAGCAGCGCGTAGAAGCCGCGCCAGAGCCGGGGCGTTTCGTTGATCGCGGCCAGGTAGGTCTTTTTGGCGAACTCGTTGAGCCGTTTGTAACAGGTCTCGAACAAGTCGAGGATTTCGACGTGGACCTCGTCCCCGCCGAGGAATTCGAGCGCGTCATGGATGTTGCGCGCCGCGCTGTTGTGCCCCTCGCCAAACCCGGCCGTAAAAATCAGGACTCGTTTCACAAGATCTCAATCTTGCCGCAACCTGTGGTGGTGTGAATAGTCAATTCGACTCAAGGAACTGGCGGTACGGGGAATTCCGGGGGAGCGGCGGAGGGACTGTGCGCACGCCGTTGTGGGGTCTCCGGGTGCCAACGTGCGGGCATCAACCCTGGGGTGACCCTTAGGGACGGCGGCGGGACAGGGCGAGGCCAGCGGTGGCGGCCAGGGCGAGGGCGGCAACCGCGCCGGGCTCGGGGACCGCCCGGAAGATGATCGCGCCGGAGGCGATCATGTCCACGTCATTGTCGAATCCTGAGTTGGTGGGGAAAAAGGCCGGGTTGGCCACATCCAGAAGGTCGGAGCCCGTCGCGGTCACGTCCTCGCCGAAGACGGCGTATCCGTACACGGTGGCGCCAAGGGAGAGCCCGAAGGAGGCGCTGGAGATGAACGCGGCGGCCATGCCCTGCGTGTTCAGATTGACGTTGTTGAAGGCGTCCAGCTCGGGCCCGGCGGCGGTCGCGAAACGGAACACATCGTAGCGGTAGCCTGGATGGCCGACGCCCTGGTTGGTGTTGTTATAGATATTGTCCGGCAAGACGGAGACGACCGCCGTGCTGAAGCCGGCCGGGACGCCGAACGAATCCAGGGCCGTGATCGCGGCCACACGAAACCCGCCGTTTGCGCCCGCATTGGTGCTGTTCGGGCCGCGCCCGCGCTCGAAAACGGCAAACCCGATGTCCGAAGCGACAAGGACGCCCCCGGTGAAGATAAAGTCCATCCGTTCCACATTGGCGACCACATTGCCGGGCGCGGATTGGTTGACGAAGAGATTCTCGGTGCCGGTATAGAGGTTGCGCGAGGTGAACAGATCATTGAGGGTGTTGAGGTAGCGCCCCCGGACTGTGTGGTTGGTAACGTCGGTGATGGCGGCCACGGCGTTGAAGGCCGCGGATTGGTCCGGGTTGTTGGTCGGGAACAGCGATGGGGCCGTGTTGCGGCGCGCCACCGCGACGCCGTATCCAATGGGCTGGTAGATTTGGCCGCCGGCGGTGAGAGCCTGAATCTGCTGCTCCACACCGTCGTAGGTCACGTTGTAGGCGGTTGCGCCGCTGAGGACGCCGGTGCGGACAAGCGCCGGATTCGTGACATCCAGCGTGGTGATGGAGGTGACGGACGTCCAGCCCTGTGCCCGGCATGGAACGCACCCCAACAGGGCGGCGAAAGCCGCGGCGGCAAGAACCGCGGCGCGACCGTTCCAATTTCCCATGCTGATTCCCATGATGCTTTGCTCCTGTCCAAAATTGCCTGGCACGGGCATGGCCCGCCTCTTGGAGGCTGTGACCCTCTGGCTGAACCCGCAAGGTTTGATTAGGGTGGCTTCGGAAATATGTCAACGAGCTAATTTCTTTGGAACCCTCCGCGCCGGGGCGGACAAGCGCAGCGTGCCCAAGTGCCAACGTGCGGGCCTGACCCCCGGAGTGGAGGCCGCACTTCCGTTCTTGGCAAGGGGCGCGAGTTTGGCCATTCCCTTGGAGGCATGGAAACGGTACGGGTGAATTTGGGACCGAGGTCCTACGACCTCATGGTGGGGCGGGGCCTGCTGGGCGAGTGCGGGCGGTTGGCGGCGGAACGGCTGCCGGGACGGCGGGCGGTCGTGGTGACGTCGCCGGCGGTGTTCGCGCTGCACGGGGCGCGGCTTGTGGACGGGCTCAAGGCGGCGGGATTCGAGATCGGAACCGTCGAGATGCCGGATGGGGAGGAGGCCAAGACGTTTGCCGGGCTCGAAGGGGCGTTGTCGCGGATGGCGCGGGCGGGTTTGGACCGGCGTTCGGTGGTGGTGGCGCTGGGGGGCGGCGCGATTGGCGACGCGGCGGGGTTTGCGGCGGCGGTCTATCTGCGCGGGGTGGCGCTGGTGCAGGCGCCGACGACGCTGCTGGCGATGGTGGACAGCTCGGTGGGCGGAAAGACAGCGGTGAATCTGCCGGAGGGTAAGAATCTGGCCGGGGCGTTCCATCAGCCGTCGCTGGTGGTAATCGATCCGGAGGCGCTGGGGACGTTGCCGGCGCGCGAGTTGGCGTCGGGAACGGCGGAGGTGATCAAGTATGGGGCCATTCGGGACGCCGCGTTGTTCGAGGCGTTGCGGCGGGGCGCCCCCGGGGACTGGGGGCCGGTGATTCGGAGGTGCTGCGAGATCAAGGCGCGGATCGTGGAAGCGGACGAGTTCGAGACGGGGGAGGAACGGGCGCTGCTGAATTTTGGGCACACCATCGGGCACGCGATTGAGTCGGCGGCGTTCCCGCGGTTTTCGCACGGGGAGGCGATCAGCATGGGGATGAACGCGGCCGCGTTCTTGTCGGTGCGGCACGCGGGGTTGGCGGAAGCGGAGGCGCGGGCGCTGGTGGCGGCGTTGGAGCGGCACGGGTTGCCGGTGCGCTGCGCCGGGGTGGACCGGGGGGCGGTACGGGAGAGGCTGATGCGGGACAAGAAGTTTCGGGACGGGCGGATGCGTTTTGTGCTGATCGGCGGGATCGGGGAGGCGCGGGTGTCGGAGGCGGTGACGGCGGCGGAGGCGGAGGCGGCGATCGCGCATGTCTGCGGGGGCTGAGCGCCGCGGTGGGGCACGGCGTGGCGGCGGACGGTGGCCGGGGGCGCAAGCGAACGGAGGAAGGATGTTGAGGACGGCTGGCGATGAGTGAAGCGGACGCGTATGTGGTGTTGAACCTGCTGCCGGGGATTGGGCCGCAGCGGGTGGCGCGGCTGATCGAGGCGTTTGGCTCGCCGTCCGGGGCGTTGGGCCAGGCGGAGGCGGCGTTGTGCCGGGTGGACGGGATCGGGCGGGAGGTTGCGGCGGCGGTGGCGGGCTGGCGGAAGCATGGGGACGCCGAGGGGGAGCGGGCGCGTGCGGCGGCGCACGGGGCGCGGATTGTGACGCCGGTGGACGGGGAGTATCCGGGGAACCTGCGCGAGATTTACGATCCGCCGCTGGCGCTGTATGTGCGGGGGAAGTTGGAGGCGCGGGACCGGCACGCGATCGCGTTGGTGGGGTCGCGGACGACGAGTTACTATGGGCGGGAGACGGCGAAGAAGCTGGGGTATCAAGCGGCGTATGCGGGGATGACGGTGGTAAGCGGGCTGGCGCGGGGGATTGACACGGCGGCGCACGAGGGGGCGCTGGCGGCGAAGGGGCGGACCATCGGGGTATTGGGCTGCGGGATCGACCAGGTCTATCCACCGGAAAACGAGGCGCTGGCGAAGCGGATTGTGGAGTCCGGGGGCGCCGTGATTTCGGAATTTCCAGTGGGGACGCAGCCGGACCGGCAGACGTTTCCGATCCGCAACCGGGTGGTGGCGGGATTGTCGATGGGGGTGGTGGTGGTGGAATCGGCGGTGAATGGCGGGGCGCTGATCACGGCGCGGATGGCGTTGGACCAGGGGCGGCAGGTGTTCGCGGTTCCGGGAAGGATCGACACGGCTTCGAGCCGGGGCTGCAACCGGCTGATCAAGGAGGGGGCGGCGCTGGTGGAGTCGGCGGAGGACATTCTGGGCGCGTTCGAGTTTTTGATCCCCGCCGGGCGGGTGGCGCCGAAGGCGGCGCCGGAGCGCCCGGCGAACCTTGCGCCGGAGGAGGCGCGGGTGTACGAGGCGCTGGGGGAGGAGGAACGGCACATCGACGAGGTGATCCGGGAGACGGGTTTGGCGGCGGGGTCTGTATTCGCCGCGCTCATGAAACTGGAACTGCGGAAAGTGGTGCGGACGCTGCCGGGCCGGTACTTTGTGCGGGTCCGGTGAGACAGCGCTGGCAATCGCGAGGCCCAGGGTGCAGATTCGGGAGATGGCCGGGGTGATGCGAGACACGGAGCCGCCGGGCGAGGGAAACCGGGCGGGTGGCGGGTCGCCGGGCGGAGAGGACGAATTCCGGCCTGAACAGGCATCTCCAGCGGGAACTCCTGAAGCCGGGCATGAGGAGGAGGCGCCGGGGGCGGTGTTCGCGCCCGAGGAGGAACCGCGGGCGGGGTTCCTTGAAATCATCCAATATCGGCTGGCGCGATTGGAGGAATCGCTGGGGGATTGGTGGGCGGAACGAAGGGAGGCGCGGGAGGAGGCGCGGCTCGAGCGGGAGGAGCAGAGATCGGCGGGGCGGGAGAGCTTGTTGCCCATGGCGGAATTGGGGGCGGAGGAGGAGGAGGTCCAGGCGGAGGAGGAACCCGCGAAGGTAAACCGCGGCGGGGATATCCAATATTGGCTGGACCAAAGGGAGCGGGCGATCCGGGAGTGGTGGGAGTCGCTGGGCACGGGATGGGCCGAGTGGCGCACGGAAAGGTCCGCGAAGATTCTGGAGCGCAACGCGACCAGGAAGGGCCACCGCACAGCCGCGGAGGACGGGCGGGAGGCGACGCCGCCGGAGGAAGATTCGGCCGGCGGGGGGGAGCGGGGCGCGGGACTGCGGCAGGCGCAGTTCTGGTTGGACGCGCTGGAGGAGCGTTTGACGGAGTGGTGGGACGCCCGCGTGCTTGACTGGCGGCGGCGGCGCGAGACGCGCAAGCGTGCGAAGCGGGAGGGCGCGGAAGACGGGGGCGCGGGCGGCGGCGGTGGGAACCCTTGAGGCGGGTTAAATCCGCCGGCGCGTCCGGAACGAAGAGGCTGCCAGAGCCCCGAGGGTGAGGGCGGCGAGGGTGGCGGGTTCGGGGACGGGATTGTAGTGGATGTCGTGCAGGTTGATGAACTGCGCCACGGGATCGGCCTGGACGCTCGGATGGTTGATGTAGGTGAAGGTCAGGCGGGTGAGCGTCTGCGAGCCCCAGTCGAGTTTGACGTTGGCCGCGCCGCTGCTGGAGGGGATGCCGTCGGTCGGGTTGTTCGCATTGATGACCTGATTGGTGTCGGAGCCGGAGACACCGATGTAGCTGCTGTTGGAGGGGGTGATCGCGGTGGGTCCAAACGGTGTGCCGTTGCTGAAAGAGGCGTTGATGTTCCTGATCTGGTCTCGGTAGTAGTCGGGGTTGCGCCCGTTGTCGATGCGGTCCACGTCAAAGAGCAGGAAGTTCACGTTGCTGACGCCCTGGGCGTAGAGGAAGGTGATGGTGACCGTGACGCTTTGGGTTTCGCTGGACCAGTCGTACCAAAGGCGGAGACTCTGCTGGGCGGGGGAGAGGCCGTGGGCGTCGGAGAGTTCGCCGGGGTATCCCGACTCGTTGAACGCGGTGTTTCCGGTGATTTGAATGCGGATATCGTTGCCGGCATTGAACGGGTCGGTGTCGAATTCGTTGGAAAGCGAGCCGGCCGTCCAGACAACCGTGTCCCAGTCCAGGGACAGCGCGGCCAGACTGCTCCCGAGCGCGCAAAGCACGCTAACAACCAACGAGACACGAATACTTGCTCTATTTCGGAGCATCTCGCCTCCAATATGCGGCAATCACACAAAATATCAAGTCTTATCAAAATTGGTGTGCATCGCTGCAATGGCAGTGGATGAACTATTTTTGAGCGAGATGAACATTTTTTGCTATTCTGTTCAATTATGGCCACGACATTTAATCCGTAAGCGGCGGACGTGGGACCGTCTCAGACGGGGTGGCCGGCCCCGGCGAATCCGCCGTGCTTTGCTCCGCCGCAAGCGCCCGCCGGACGCATTCGGACTGGCGGCGGGGTCACGAACCCGGGGGTGGTGGCATTGGGGCTGAGGAACGGTTGATTTCGGGTAACTGCTCAGGTAGCCCCACCATGGGGCAACCCGTAACGATTTCGGCGGACAGGCGGGTGTGGAGCCGGCGCGCCGGCTCGGGGAGTGCGATGCGGTTGATGGGTTCGAGGATGGCGCGGGCGTCGCTGGGACGTCCGGCGAGCACCAGGGTTTCGGCCTCGTGCAGGCGGATGACAGGGTGGCCGCGGGCGGCGGGGGGCATGCTTTCGTAGATGGCGAGTCCCTCGCGGGGTTTGCGCGAGCGTGCGAGGGCGCGGGCGTGGGTGTCGAGGACTTCGGGGAGGCGGGGGGCGGCGGCGGCGGCTTCGGCGGCGAGGCGGAGCGCGCGCGGGATGTCGCGGTCCAGGTCGAGGAGAAGGGAGGCGACATTGTTTTGATAGACGGGGTTGAAGGGGGCGAGTTGGAGGAGGCGTTCGCCGGCGCTGAGCTCGCCTTCGGTGTCGTGGAGGCGTTGGCGGACGGCGGCGAGACCGCGGAGCGCATCAAAGCGGCAGGGGCTGTTGGGGAGGGCGGCGGCTTCGAAGAAATGGGCGGCGCCGAGGCTGAGTTCCCTGGCTTGGAGCCATTGGGCTGCGCGGAGCGTGTCGAGGTGGCCTGGAAGGGCGGTTAAGGCGGCGCGGAGGCTGGAGGCGGCGGCATCGGGGTCGTCGAGGCGGATGTGGGCGAGGGCCTTCCAGAGGAGGGCCTGGATGCGGTCCTGGGCGGTCCAGTTGGCGTCCGCGCCGTTGGCGATGGCGTCGGCGACGGTGGCGAGGAGCGTTTTCCAGTCCCGCTCCGATTCGAGGAACGCGCAGGCGAGGAAGACGGCGCGCGGGTGGGCTGCGTCGGGTTCGGGGAGGGAGTTGAGCCGGGCGCGGGCTTCGGCGCGTCCGGCGAGGGCGTCGGTGCGTTGGATGATATCGGCATTTTCGGGTGGGGCGGAAGCGAGGCGCCAGAGATCGTCGAGGAGGGCGCGGGCGCGGTTGGGATCGGCGCGGCGGAGGGCGTCGAAGTGTTCGAGGCGGTCGGGCCAAGAGGCGTTGGGGGTGGCGACGACCTGGGACCAGAGGCGCGCGCTCTCGGCGGGGTTGTGGGCGAGCGCGCGTTGGGCCAGGGGGCGGGTGGCGGCGGCGCGGTGGGGGAAGCCGGGTTGGGCGAGGAGCGTTTCGAGGCGGGCCTTGCCGAGGAGGGAGGTTTGGGCGTCGGAGGAGGCGAGTTCGAGCGTGCCGACGGCGATTTGGAAGCGGTTGTCGCCTGGGGCGAGGTCGGCGGCGCGGCGGAGGAACTCCCGGCCTTCCTGGAACCGGCCATTTTGGAGCAGGGCGGCGCCGGCCCAATAGACGAACTCGGGCCGGTCCTGGAAGCGCGGGAGGGCCTCATGAATGATGGCGGCGGCGACCTGGGATTGGCGGGTTTCGACGGCGCCCTGGAGCGCGGCGAGAGCCAGGTCGAAGCGTTCGGGGGCGAGGGCATAGGCGCGGGCGAGGCAGACTGCGTGGTCGGGGGAGCCTTCGGCGCGGAGAACAGCGGCGAGTTTTTCGTAGAGATCGTGGCGGGAGGGGTCGTGGCGGTAGGCGTTGACGAACTGGATGCGGGCGGAGGCGAAATCGCGTTTGGCGGCGAAGGCCTCGCCACTGGCGAGGAACAGGGTGGCGCGGAGGCGATGGTAGGCGGGGCGGAGGAGCCATGCGGCGGCGGCGAGGAGAAGCAGGGAAGCGGCGCCAATCAAGAGGCGCCTGCGGCGGGCGGCGCGGAGGGCGGGCGGGTCGGGGCTGTCGGGATCGGGTTCGGGCCAGAAGACGAATCCGAAGATTTCCATGATGCCAACTATACAGCGGGAGGGGCCGCGTGGAAACCGTGTGCGGCGGACGCGCGGGGGTTACCGGGCGGAAAGCGGGATGAGCGGCGCCGACTGTTCCGCGAATGGGTCAGCAGGCGGAGGCTGCGTCGCGGAGGCGGGCGAGGTCGGGGGTTTCGGCGCGGTCGCCGAGGAGGAAGCCGGCGCGCATGGAGTAGGGGAGGAGCATGGCGACGAGGGCTTCCTTCCACATGCCATCGACCCAATAAGGCTCGCGGATGTATTCGCCCTGGGGATTGAACTCGGTCCAGAGCCAGGTGTAGGTGCCGTCGCCGGCGAAACCGCCGGACTGGGCGATGACAACGGAGATGGCGGACTCGGATTCCTGTTCGACCTGGCAGATGAGCTGGCCGCCGTCGCGGATATTCCAGCGGAGGTCCCAGTAAAGGCGGTCGTCGTCCTCCCAATGGACGCCGTGGCGTTGGACGAGGATGGCGACGGAGCAGGCGAAGACCTTCCAATCGGAATCGGACCATCGCTGGGGGGCGAGGACGTCGCGGGCGCGGCCGAGGCGGAGGCGCCATTCGCCGATGACGCGTTTGAGTTCGACGCCGATCACGGGCGGGAGCATACGGGCGCGGCGCGGGGGCGCAAGCGCGGGGTGGGCGGGATTCGTCAGCGGGCTGGTTTGTCCGGGGCCGCATTGAGGCGTTTCAAGATTTCCTCCGCGACGAGGCGGTTGCCGAGATCGGACAGGTGGACGCTGTCGAGGAAGATGTCGGTGTCGGCGATGTCGCATCCGGATTCCTCCATGAAGCAGGGGATTTCCTGGAAAAGGGGATCGAACATGGCGGACATGTCCTGAAGGCAGGAGGGCGGAGGGGCGGCGAAGATGGCAGCGTGGACTGCCTCAAACCCGAGGGCGCGACTGTCGGCGGGAAGGGCTGGGGGCAGGTGGCGATGGAGGGAACGGACGGGTTGGAAGAAGGCGGCAAACCGGATTCCCGAGCCCAAGCACAGGGCATGCATGGTGGCGATATTTCCACGGTAACAATCCGCAATCCGCCCGGTGATTTCCGGCGGATACTTCCGGCGCTTGGCCTCCGCGTTCTTGCCGGGCTGGGCGGACTGGCGCAACCTTCCATAGAGATGGGGCAGGAGTCGCTGGAGGACGGGCACCTTGCGGGGTTTGGGGCTGCGGCTTTTCAGGTCGCCGATCATGCCGTAGAGATTCTCGAACGACTCTGGGACACCTGGGGGAAAGCGGTCCAGTTTCCCGGAATCAGTTCGTCGCAGGGAGACGATGATGTCATTGAAACCGTCGAGCGTGATGACGAGGGCGGGCTTCCATCGCGCGAGATCGAGGCAGAGGCGCCCGAGTTCCTGGCTGGTGATCCAGGAGGGCACGGCGGCATTGACGAAAAAGTAGCGGGCCTGGAGCCGGTTCAGCCATCCGGGAATGGTGGTGTCGTTGGACGAGGCGAGGTAGCCGAAGGCTGTGGATCCTCCCAGCAGAAAGGCGAGATGGCGGCCGCCGGCCTCGGCGGGGCCTGGTCCGCGGAAACCGTGCTCGCTGACGGAGACCCGGTCATTGCCGATCTTGGCGCGCAACTTCTTATCGTAAGGGTAGAAGAAGAGGAACGACGGGTGGATATGCTGGATGGCGAACGGCTTGTAAGCCTTCGCGATGGCGGTGAACCGCGGCAGGCGGGCCTCTGCAAGCCGCACTTCGCGGGTGGCCGCGGCTCCGAGAAAGATTTCGGCTCCGGCCGCGGCCAGGACAGCGGCTGCGGCGAACCAGAGCAAGCCGACGGCGGCTGTGCCGCAGAAACGGAGGATTCGGGTTGGCATCCTGTTGGAAGGGGGTTCAGGGATGGGGGCGGGCGCCATCCTGTTGGGTGGGAGGGGGGAAGTTCATAATCCGCGGAGTCGTTTCAGGATGGGGCGTTCGCTGTCGTAAACGCGTTTGACACCGTCGCCCAAGGCCATCTCCGTGGTGCGGATGTCGCGGACGAGGCGGATGAGGCCGCCCGGCTCGATGGAGGCGGCTTGGTCGCTGCCCCACATGGCGCGGTCGAGGGTGATGTGGCGCTCCACGAGGCATGCGCCGAGGACGACGGCGGCGCAGGTGGTCTGGAGGCCGACCTCGTGGCCGGAGTAACCGACCAGGCAGCCGAATTCGGCGCGGAGGGATTGGATCGTGCGGAGGTTGAGTTCGGAGGGCTGGCAGGGGTAGGTGCTGGTGGAGTGGGTGAGGATAAGCCGGGACTTGTCGAAGCGCGCCACGGCGGCGCGGATCTGGTCCATGTCGGACATGCCGGTGGAAAGGATGACGGGCCGGCCGGTGGCGGCGACGCGGTCGAGGAAGGGGAGGTTGGTGATCGTCGCGGAGGCGATCTTGTGGCAGGGGACATCGAACTTCTCAATGAAATCGACGGAGGGAATGTCCCAGCAGGAGGCGAGCCAGAGAACGCTGCGCCCGCGGCAGTAGGCGTCGATCTCGCGGTATTGAGCTTCGTCGAACTCGACGCGGGTCCGGTAATCCATGTAGGTAATGAGACCCCACGGGGTTTCGCGGAGGATATCGCGCTGGGCGGGGGGGACGCAGAGTTCGGGGGTGCGTTTCTGGAACTTGACGGCATCGCAGCCGGCAAGGGCGGCGGCGTCGATGAGCTTTTTTGCGGTGTCGAGGGAGCCGTTGTGGTTGATGCCGATTTCGCCGATGACGAAGGCGGGCTGGCCGTCGCCGACGAGGCGCCCGCCGATGGGGATGGTCTTATTCATGGTCAAGGGTGGCGGCGAGGTTGTTGGCAAGCAGCAGGTCGGCGGGTTCATCGATCTCCAGGGAGCGGGCCGGGGGCATTTCGCAGATCGCGGTCTTTCCGAAGAAGCGGTGGCGGGCGGCGAGAAAGCCGGGGACGCGCATGGCGTAGACGGCGCCATTTTCCATGAACTCCGGTTCGCGCTGCTGGCGTGGGAGCCGTTGGGAGGCCTCGTGGTTCACGGGGAGAGCGTTACCCGTGGATCCGCGTCGCCACAAGAAAAAGTGGAAGGGGCACGCGGTGAAGACGGAGTCGGCGGGGGCGGACAGGAGGAGCGTGACGACGCGGTCGATGTCATCGGCGCGGGTGAAGGGGGAGGTGCATTGGAGGAAGACAAGGACGTCGGGCCGGAAGCCATCCTGTGCGGCGAGGGACTCCAAAGCATGGAGGAGGGCGGATTCGGAGGAGGCGGTGTCGCCGCTGATTTCCGTTGGGCGGCGAACGATTCCAGCGCCAGCGGCCAAGGCGGCGCGGGCGATGGCGTCGTCGTCGGTGGAGACGACGCAGCGGGTGACGGACCGGGCGGCGCGAGCGGCGCGGACAGAGCGGGAGACGAGGGGGATGCCGCCAACGGGGGCGACATTTTTTCCGGGAATCCCCTTGGAGCCCCCGCGTGCGGGGATGACGGCGAGGACGGAGGGGGCGGGGTTGTTCATGGGGTTGCGGCCGGCGGGGTGCGGTCGCGGGTCCAGCGCGAAGTGTCAAAGGGGTCGAGAACGGCTCCGCTGGCGCGGCATTCCTGGAAGCGCTCCCACGCGCGGTCAGCAGCCTGCTCGAGTAACGGGATGGCGGCGGGTTTGGACTCCGGGGTGAGGCTGTTCCACATGAGGTCGTAGGGGAAGGGGAAGGAGCGGTCTTTCATGGCCTGGAGCATGCGCGCGAGGCGGCGGGCGCGTTCGGCGGGGGGGGTGGAGAGAGCGAGGTCGAGGGCGGCTTGGATGTCGGCATGAGCATCGGTGAGATTGCGGCAGTGTTTGGCCAGGCCGGTGGCGAGGAACCAGGCGTTGGCGAAGGCGATCACGGGTTTGCCGAGGAGCATGGCCTCCCAGCCGGCGGTACCGGCGATGACGGCGGTGAGGCCGGCCCGGGCGGAGAGTTGGATGGAAGAGAGCGTCGGGTCAACGAGAACGGTGTTGGGGTATTGGGCGGCCTGCCGGTAGAAGGCGAGGGTGCGCCGGCCGCACATGGGGACGTGATCCTTGACGACGAGCCGCCAGCCGGCGGGGAGGGCCTGGGCGAGAGCGCCGATGACAACGAGTTGGTCGGCGTAGTGCGGGGCCTCGACGCAGGTGGACGCCTCCGGGGTGACGCTGAGGGCAAAGTAAACGAAGTTGCCGTCGGGGATGTCGCGGGTGAAGACGCCGGCGCGCAGGACGCGCCGGAAGTTCACGCGGACGCGGGTTTCCCAGAGCCACTGTTCCACGGGCGTGGGTGAGCGCGGATCCGGCGGGTAGGGCTTGGTCCAAGGCTGGAGCGCGGCGGGCAGCGCGGTGAGCTGTTCGCGGGCAAGGCGGAACCAGGAACCGCTGTGCCGGCGGGCGTAGCCCTCGAGGTCGGCGGCAAAGTGGTCGTAGCGCTCCGGCGCAGTCGAGAGGCGGGCGGCCTGGGCATGCGTCTCGGGGGCGATCTCGAGGGAGGGGTCGGCGTAGCGCTCGATGATGGCGTCGGGGACCATGAACGCGTTGGCGGCGATATGGTGGCGGTCGTCGAGCTTGGTCTTGCCGAGGGTGAAGAAGGGGATCTTGAGGCTGCGGCAGACGGCGGCGGCGACGAGGGCGGGAGCGGAGGCGACGACCTGGAAGAAGACGAAGTCGGGGCGGTCATCGGTGAAGCGGCGCTCGAAATAGTCGAAGAGCTCCTGGAGGCAGGAAAAGACGGGGTCAGCGGACCGGTTGCGCCGGCGCATCAAGGTTTCTGGGACGATGGTGCCGGTGAGGAAGGTGTGGCCGAGATTGCGATCGCCGATGACGAAGCGCCAGAGATTGCCGTGGATTTTCTCGAGATCGGCGAGGCGGGCGTTGTCCGCACGGCCGCGGTCGAGGGCGCGGCGCCAGAGTTCGGGCAGGGGCTGGACGTGGTGATAGGGGATGGGGGTATTGCGCGGGTTGCGGAGCCACCGGGCGTGGCCCTCGCCGGTTGAGATTCCGCTGAAGCGGGTGAAACCCCGTGTGGCGAGGCGCCGGGCAATGATGTCGGCCTTGGGAGTGAAGCGGCCGTTGAACTGGAGGAAAAGGTGCATGGGGTCACCGGTGGCCGCGCTGGCCGGCGGTGGCCTCACCCCCGCGGGCGGCGGGGGCTTGTCGCCGCGGAACGCTCGGAAACGGACGGGACGGGGGTATTTCCGTCATGGGGTTGTCTTGAAAGGGGGGATGCGCTTTCCGACCTGTTCCACGCCCGCGGCCGACCAGTGGGCATGGTCGACGAGCAGGGCGAACCCGGCGAACAGACTGCCCGAGGATTTCTGATAATCGTGGACGATTGAACTCCAGTCGATCACAGTGAAACTGCGGCTTTGGGCTTCGTCGATGATGCGGCGGCGGTTGGCGAAGGCTTTCAGGGAGTTGCCTTTGTCACGCAGGATCTCGGGCATGGTCCGGGTCATGAACTGGGAGTAGATGAATACCCTGTATTGAATGTTGTGCGCATCGAGCCTGTCCGCAAGGCGGTCGACGACGTCATCGCCCCAATCCTTGCCCTCCCCCAGATCGTTCTCGCACAGAACGTACACGACGCCGCGAATCCTGTCCCCGTAACGCATGAGGCGGTCATCGAGCCTCAGGAGGTTCTCCTTGGCGGTGCATCCAGGGACGCCGCAGTTGAGGTAACGGACGCCCGGCCGGTTCTGTTGCAGCCATGAAGCGAGGGTCTTATCATCGGGCAGCATCACCCCGAAGGCCACGCTGTCGCCCACGATCGCCACGATGTCATGGTCCATCGAATCCGGGACCGTGATCCGGTCGCCATTGGAGTCGGTCTTCAACTGGAACCTGCCAAAGCCATAGCGCCGGATGAAGCCGGCCAGTTCTTCGGGGAGTGTGCGGCCGGCGGGAACGCTGAAGGTCGGGGGGTTGTCGGCATCGAACACCATGCTTCTCAAGAAGCCGGTTTCCAGATTTAGATTTGGTCTTGTGCATTTGCCGAGGCCAGGTACCGAGTGCGTGACACGGGCGGGATCCGTTGCGAGTTCGCGGAAGGGGGTGTTGCCAAAGAGCATCCCGCATGCCCGTGCGTGAGGAAGCATTTCCTCGAATTGGGAAATGCTGACGATGCACGAGTTTGACATGAACGCCTGAGACTCGAGAAATTTTGCAGAGGGGTTTTGGCCATTCTTCTTGCCGCCTTCCCCGTCTGCCTCTGCAGGCGAGGATCGGACCCCGCCGGTCAGCGCCAAATTGGCGCGGTACAGCAGGCTGGTGGCGGGCTGATCGTAACGGAACAAGGCAGTGACGCCCTCGGTCAGAACCAGTCCAACCACAAGCAGGATGACAAAGACAAGAAGATTGACCGTCAACGTCCGCAGGAAGGTCATAGGCATTCAGGGGGGGAATCCGCGGCGGGGACCGGCAGGGATCTGGGCATTTGATTGCGGCCCCAGTGCTCCACGCGTGTCTTGCGGACCCCAAGGGGAGTGGCGTTGATCTTCTTGTCCTCGTAGTATGAGTCGCCCGGGATGTGGGTGGTGGAGATTTCCTCAAAAATGACGCCGGTGGGGGTGGAGAACCGGTGCCAGACGCCCTGCTGGATGAGGATGCTTTGGCCGGGATAGAGGCGGCAGGGTTGGTCATCGACCTCCATGTCAAGGATGCCATGAAGGACTTGGAAAGTTTCCTCTTTGGCCTTGTGGTAGTGGGCGGGATGGCGCTGGCCGGGGAACTGGATGACGAGCTTCTTGCAGTACGAGCGGTTGACGCAATCGATGATGATGGCGCCGATCTCGCGGAAGCGTTCAGGGCCGTAGTGGTGCGAAAACTCGACCTGGAAACTGGAGCCGAGGGGAATCCGGGCTTCGTTAAGCATGGCCTTGGCCTCGTGGATGCCGCGGTAAAAAATGCGCTCGACCGGTTCGGCGGGCGGGATGGCTCCGCCACGGGTCAGCGGGGCGTCCTTGCGGAGCGCGTCGCGGGCAATGGCGCCGGCGCGGAACTCGCCGGAGGCGAGCTGGCCGGGTTCGATGGGCATCGCGAAATAGACGTCGGCTTGGGAAAGGGTTTCGCCGGCGGCGATGTCGCGGCTGGCGTAAACCCCCCGTTTGAGCGAGTCGAGGGATTCGGCCTCCTCGGGGGCGGACGGGGGGCGGGTTTCGGCGCCGCACAGCGTTCGTGCGCGCCGCCAGGCGGCGAACCACCGCCGGAGATGATCCGGGGTGGAGGAATAGGCGTTGAGCTTGTGTTGGCCGGTGGCCATGCCCACATGGCGTTCAAACATCCGGGCGCCCTTGGCCGCGGCGATCTGGACGGTGGCGGTTTCCTCCGGGGATTCGTGGGTGGAGAACCCAATCGCGATGCCGGGATAGCGGTTGCGAAGGGCGTCGATCTGGTTGAGCTGGAAGCGGGGGTCGGGCGTGGGATAGATGGAGACGCAGTGCATGAGCGCGTAGCAGACGCGGCGGTGCTCGAAGAAGGAGCAGAGATTGTCGATGTCTGCCAGGGCAAGGCCGCCGGTCGAACAGATCATGGGCAGCCCGCTTTCGGCGGCGCGTTCGAGCAGGGGCCAGTCGGTGGCGGAGCAACTGGCGATCTTGAGCACATCGAACCCCATGCGGACAATGAGATCGACGGAGGGTTCGTCAAAAGGCGTGCAGGCGGCCGCGAGTCCCTGGGACCGGACCTCGTCGAGGAGAACCTGATATTGCGCCTCGGAAAGCCGGGTGGCGAGGAACCGGGGGAGATGCTTGTTTTTCGAGCCGGTTCGATGGGCGGGGTGGACGAAGGTGTCGAGTTCGCGGAACTGGAACTTCATCATGGCGCGCACGCCGTTTTCGCGGGCGGACGCCGCGCAGCCGTGGATGATGTTCCGCGCGTGTTCCACATCCCCCTGGTGGTTGTTGGCCAGGTCGAGGACGAAGAGATCGTTGAAGTCGAAGGAGTTTTCGAATGGCATAAGAGGCCGCACCTTTTAACCCGAACAAGCCACAGGAGTCCAGCCCGAGCCACGGGCGCGATAAGCCGCTTCGACCACGCGCATGGTGTCGAGGCCGCGGGCAAGCGACGTGGGCGATTGCGTGGTGCGTCCCGCGAGAAGATCGTCGAAATGGCGGAGTTCCTGGATGAAATCGTCCGGCCGGGTCTTGGGGAAATCGAACTCCTCCGCGGCGCCGTCGGGGCGCACGAGGCGGACGACATCCCCGCGCGGGCCCTGGTTGGCGAGCCATTCGATGGCCGCTTGGGTTCCCTGAATCCGCGCCCACTTGCGCGGGGGCTGGGTGACAACGTCCTGGACAACGCGGCCATGGAACCCGGTGGTGGTTCTGAGATGCAGGGCGAAAAGCGCATCGTAGTCGCCGCCGTGGTCAGTCTTGAGATCGACCATGGCCGAAACGGCGGCGGTGGCGCCCTGGCCGGCGCTGTGGGCGAGGTGCTGCCAGAGATTGGTGGCGTGGGAGTGTTCCCCGCCCGCGCCCCCGCCGCGGCGCCAGTGGCCGAGGTAGGTTTCCCAGGGGCCTTGGAGCCAGGGATGGGCCTTGAGGATTCCCCCCCAGTGTTCACGGAATTCAACATCAAGTGTGAGTGGAGCGCCGATGGCGCCGGTGGCGAGGAGCGCCTCGACCTTGCCAATGCTTTGGGCGAGGACATGGTCGTAGCCGACGTTGACAAGGAGGCCGGAAACGGCGGCGGCGGCGGCGAGGCGTTCGATCTGGGCGGAATCGGGGGTGCAGGCCGGTTTCTCGATCATGAGAAGGCGGGGCTTCTCGGCAAGGGCGGCCAGGGCCAGATCAAGGCGGGCATCGGGAGGGGTGCCGATGAAGATCATGTCGAAACCGCCGCACGGGACCTCGCCGGGAGCGCAGAGCCGGATGGCGTCGTCCCATTTTCCGTAGCGGGCGGGATAGATTTGGGTGCGGGTGCGTTCGAGCGCGGCGGGGTTGATGTCGCAGAGCGTGACGCTCCAACCGAGGGAACGGGCGGCGTGAGCGAGGTGGTTGCCGATGCTCCCGGCGCCCAGGATTTTGACGGAATACTGCGGCGATGCTGTCATGGAACCCGATAAAAAAGCAGATTACCATTGGATCGGCAACCCCGCATTTCCGCCCTGTTGCCAAGTTGCCAAGTTGCCGGGGGCCTTGCGGCCCAGCCTGGGTGCCGCGCGCCTGGCATCACTGCGGTTCAGACAGTGGGGAGGCGGGGGCGTTAGCGGGGCGTAGGCCGGGCC
>CAYSZK010000047.1:15038-27538 GCA_964435495.1 uncultured Verrucomicrobiales bacterium | reverse complement strand
GGCCCAAGGGGGGCGGCGAGGCGGGGTTGGTGATGGGATTGCCGGAGCGCGTGCTGGCGTACCGGAGCGAGGCGGTGGGGATGAGCGACTTGGAGCGGCAGGCTCTGCCGGAAGACACGGAGATCGAGCGCAGGCGGTATCTGGCGGAGAACGGGTCCGAGGTGCATTGCACCATCGTGTTGAGCGGCGCGGAGAAGCGGAGCATCCACCGGCCGGAGGCCTGCCTGCCGGCGCAGGGCTGGGAAATACGGTACCAGCGGGTGGTGCCTTTGGTATTGGAGGACGGGCGCCCGATGGAGGTGATGGAGCTGGCGGTGCGCCACCGGAACCTGGGCCGGGGCGGCCAAGGGGGGGGCGGGATTCCGGCGCGGTTTGCGTATTGGTTTGTGGGCCGGGGCGTGGTGACGCCCCATCATTACCGGCGGCTGTTTTTGACGACGTGGGATTTGGTGTTTCATAATGTGAGCCACCGGTGGGCGTATGTGTCGGTGCTGAGTCCTGCCCTGGCCGGCTATCGGAGCCCCGGCCGGACCGAGGCGGAAGTGGAGGCGGACGTGCGCGCGTTTGTCCGGGCGGCGGGGCCGGCGTTCATGAAGCCCGTGGCTGGCGCGGGACATCCCTGACTGTTTGCGTTGGACCGTTTTTCCGGTCACTTTCTGCACACGTACACCGTGCTCGACGATTCCCGGTCGAGCAGCGGGTTGGGAAAATTGATGACGTGCACCTGGGTATCCCGGAAAACCCCGTCCAGGTCATGCAGGAACCCGGACTCCGGCGGGTCATCGGACCAGAGCGCAAACACCCCGCCCGGATGCAGGCGGTTCGCGAGGCAGCCCAACCCCCTGGGCGAGTAGAACGCCGCGTGCCGCTGGTGCAGCAGGTGGTCGGGCGAATGGTCGATGTCCAGCAACACCGCGTGGAACCGGCGTCCGGCCTGGTCCGGGTCGAAGCCCCTGTCCGGCGCCACCGCGAGCGCGAAGAAATCCCCGTGAACAAGCCGGCAGCGGGGGTCGCCCGTGAGGAGCGGGCCCAGCGGCACGAGGCCCCGCTGGTGCCATTCGATCACCGGCGGAAGGAATTCGATCACCAGCAACGAGCACACCCGCGGGTTCTTCAGCGCCGCCGCGGCGGTGTACCCGAGCCCCAAGCCGCCGACCACAACGTCCAGCGCCTCCGCCTCCAGGGCAGCCAGCCCGAGTCCGGCCAACGCCTCCTCCGCGTCATGGAACAGGCTCGACATCAGAAAGGCGTCCCCCAGCTTCACCTCCAGGACCTCCACATTGTCCAGCATCTGGATGCGCCGGCGCCGCAGCATCAATTCGCCCAGCGGCGTTCCTCGGTAATCGAGCACCTCAAAAAATTTGCCCATGCCCAAGGGTAACGGATTGTCTGAAAAAGTCCCGCGTAACCGGGGCTCATCCGATAAGGTTGTGGACCTGGCGGAGTTTGGCGGGGATGTCGATGCCCGACGGGCAGGCGGGGAGGCAATCGCCGCACGCGGCGCAGGCGGCGCCATCTTTGGTGAGGGCTTGGTATTCGGCTCGGGCGCGGGCGGGTTCGTGGTAATCGGCGGCGTAGCGTTCGTACCGGAAGATGTCGGCGATGGCGATGTGCTCGGGGCAATGGGATACGCAATCGGCGCAGAGCAGGCAGGTCAGGCCTTTGTTGTAGGCGGCGAGGAGGCCGAGGGCCTGGCGGTCGGCGGCGCCGAAAGTCGTGGTGGCGGTGGCGCGCGAACTGGCCGGTTTCATCTGGGCGGTATGCGTGGAAACGCAGAAGCCGGGAAGCGTGACGGCCCGGCAGCCGCGGATCAACAAGAGCCCGATGGGGCCGGCCCGGCAGGTTAACTATACTTTACGGAGTGTTCCGGTGGCGGCCTGAGAACGGCAGCAACCAGACGCACAGCAAACCAAGGAAAACAAACATACCAACCAACAGACGAAGGGAGGACAGAAAGAGCAGACCGGTGATGGGGGCCAAACCCAAGTTGGCGTTTGAGGCTAATCAACGCCTGAGCCTAGTGATTGGAACGGCCACGATGACACCATAAAGGCGGCACCAACCCGCGCATATCAGCAAATCCACCATCGAACACCGCAGCGTCTGCTCTCCTCTGTCCTACCGCAAGAAAAGGAAACGGCATGAAAAACCGCAACAGAAAAGGTGTGTCTCCTCTTGACACAGGCAGCCATATCAGACGAAAGTCGTAAGCCGATGAATCCCGCGGTTGCCGGACCGGCCTGACCGAGGGAGATGGCACAACACAGAGGCGTCCGATGATGACTGGAAGAGCAAGAGGTTCCCTTGTCCGGCACCGCGCGGCGCGACGTGGCCTTGCAACCTTTTGGGGGAATGAGGAAAACAGGAAGCCAGGAAAGGTGAGCGTGGTGACAAGCCGCAAGGGGGATAAGGCCCGTCCCCCGGCTGAGGAACGGATCGGAACAGTGCCGCCCCTTGGCGCTCCCGAGTGCTTCCTGCTTTCCTGCCTTCCTCATTCACCAGTCTGGGTTGATTCTCACATCCCGGAAGAACCGCGTTATGGATCAAACTTCACTACGGGCCGAAAGCCCGTGTCTGATTGGAACCGCCCGGTGCGGACCCGCACGCCGGGTGGTGTGGGACTCGCGGCCGGCTCACTTCGAGCCGGCCACGGGGACCCGATTGGGCATATTTAGATTCAGGGTTTTCTGCCGAGGCTTCATGGTTGGTCGATTGAAGCCACCATCGGAAGGCAAGGGTGAAGTATCCGCTGACCCGTTCTGTGAGCAAGGTGGGAAAATCTGATAAGGTGTAGCATCCACCTTCGGAAGCTTCGGCTTAACTCCAACAAATCGAGCCAAAGCTCCTTTCAGGTAGTCTTCATCCAACTCGCAACACGCCCACCGACGCTTAAGCGACTCAGCAACCTCTCCGGTAACGCAAGAGCCACCGAAAGGATCGACAACGAAGTCAGCCTCGTCTGTAAGCATACGGATAAAGTATTCAGGAATCCGAGCGGGGAATCGCGCTGGATGAACAGGCAAATCATTCGCGCGACAGTATTCCTGATAGGCTCCGCTCGATTCTGTGTTTGCGAGGGCGAGCAAATTCGGCGGAACCGAACCACCGTTGTCCGTTCCGAACTTGTCGGAAATGTCATGACCCGACGGCCTAAGCTTGGGAGTATAACCGTTCTTAAGGAGAGACTTCATCGAGTCACTGTAAGGAGCAAGGATTCTCTTGTTGGAGGCTTTAGGCCAAGGCGTCTTCGACAACCACCAGATGCAATTTACCGCGTCTTTGACGCGGACTCTTCGGACATTAACCCATTCTGCCGGGGTTGGTAATTTCGCCGGGTTCCACCAATAATGCTCTTGGCAGAGATGAAAGCCATAGTCTCGACAAAGGGTGATCAATAACTCGAAGTGATAAAGAGATCGAGTCGGCATTCCCGGCTTCCATGCTCCGCCGATATCAATCACGAGGCTTCCCTTTTCCTTGAGGACGCGGCTCATCCCCTCTGCGAAAGGACGGAACCACTCCACATACTGATCCGCATCTTCATTCCCGTAGCTTTTCTTGCGCACCAATCCGAACGGAGGCGAAGTCATGATCAAATCGACCGATGCGGGTTCGAGCGACTTGTGAAGTAATCCGAGCGAATCGCCGTGATAGATTCGACCCCATTCGGTCTCGCGGTAGAGATCGGGCTCTAGGATTCCGTAGAGAAAAGACTCTTCCTTGACCTTACAGTCTCCCTCGGAAGGTGAGTTCTGCCGGGAGTAGAGGTGGCGGAGATAGTCGCTGAGAGAGTCGAAGCCAGCATCTAGGGCAGATGCCTCCATCAGTCCAAATTCTTTCTCCGTAACGCGGAAATTTACGAGCCTACTGCGGGGATTCTTGGACTTTGGGCGTGCCATAGAACAAAGCGTAAGACAAAAACGCGTCTGGTCAAGAAAATTCTGTCTTACAGTATTAGGCCGTCCTGAAACTGTTCGCTTGCCGAATCATCGTGGGGTCAGGCCACTGCGAACGATCAGCAGGAAGAAAAATTTCCCGTCCGAGGTGCGACTCGAACTCCGCCAAGCCGCCGCCAAGGCCGAGGCGCACAAGATCATCCCGTCTTCGTCGATTGATTAACATCTTGCGATCCTCGCCCAAGAAAATAAGTCCTCGATCATAGGCCCTATGGTAGGTAGGCGACAGGCAAAGTCCGTTCTGAACGCTGTCAGTGCTGCCCTCCGCCCCGACCGGGAGAATGTGGGCCGCATCGATGAGGCGAAGCTGCAGTCCGGTAACACAGCATTTTCTGTCGTAGGCCACGGTTACTTTGCGCCGGAAGTCGCTGTCCCGGGCCAGCCTTGAGACCTTGGAGACTACCCTCCTGCGCTCACTCGTCAGCGCAGAAATCTCCTCGTCTGAGACCGTCTCAAACCGACCAACCCGTGAGAGAATGTCGGAGACAACAGCGTCGGCACCGCTCTCATGAAGGCTCTCGCAGTTCAGGGCGTATGAAAGTAAGTTGTCTGGCCGAATCGCAACTGCAATTTCATCATTACCCTTTCGAGCAAATGCAAAGCCGTCCCGAACAGCTTCTCTAAGTGTGTTGATGTTAATCTGGATGGAGGGTGATTGCTTGGAGAATGTGCGGCGCTTGCGTGAGTCAAATCCGGCAAAGCATTTCGTGTTCGGCTCGTATCCGAGAAGAAGCGTCGGGCCATCGGGATTCTCAGGTAGAGGTGGGGTAACGGAGGTTAGTTGAAGTCTGTATTCATCTGCTGGACGTGCTGCGCCGCCGCCGTGCGTCAGTGTCCAAATGTAAATCCATACTGGAAAGGATGCCTCACCAGCAGTGACGTAAAATCTCCTGGGATGCTCTTGGATGCGTGAAACCAAAACTGCTGAGGCGACAGATTCAGTAAAGGCATCCTCAATAGCGGAAACTATCTGTCGTGGCCGTAATGCTGGCATCGTTTATGAGCCTTTCATTTTCTGGCCCAACGTGGCGCGTGAGCCAGCCGCCGGAGCGTCATCGGAGGGGGCTTGGCTCGACGCGCTGGTTCGACTGGTCTCAAAGTTCCCCTCTGTTGTTCTCCATAAAGCTGTCAGTCTCGTTCTCAGTGCCCCGAATGACGAATTCCAGAATTCTGGCGTATTTCCGATGAAGCAGGATCCCCCATGCGAAGAATCCGAGTCCTCCAAGAAAGAGGAATGTCCCTGGCCGGTCGCCGGAAGAAAGGCCGTCCATATGAATCAACATCAACGAGGCCCCGAATAACCCCATCGCGAATGTGCCCTGGAGGATTCGCCAAAGGGCCATCATGTGGCGATCCCCCGGATTGAGCATGGACTTCTTCCGGGATAGAATAAACCTGGCCGCAGAGCTCCTCACGTCAGTCCCGTTCTTCATGCTTCATGGGTCGAACGACAGAACTGACCGACGCGGGCGGCAAGTGGCGTCCGAAATGGAAACTGACGCGGCCTGCCCGCGTTCGGTCCAGTGATCTGGTTCGGCATTCTATTTCTCCTTTGGTGAGACAGTCCATTCTCTCGTCCGAAAGAGGCCGCGATAGGAGATGTGCAGACGATCGCGCGACCTGACTGTCTCTGCCCCGCAAGCCTGGACGTAACGAATCAGATCGGCATCAGTAAGATCTGCGACGTTATCATGCTCTCGATCCCAAACAATGAACTCAATCTTCTGAACCCGATACCGCTGATACCTACTCGCGGCGAAGGCGACTGCACCAGCGAGCAGTGCAAGGACGAGTGCCAACACGAGAATCTTTTTGGCAGGCGCAGTCATATTTCCGCCGAACGCTCAAGATGAGGGACGCTCTGGAGCGTCAGCGGAAGAGCGTTCTCCTCCAGCGCCTTGTGTGCGCCCAGCATGGGCACGTTGCAAATGGGGTGCAAGTCCCCTGTGAAAGAACCAGAACATGGAAACATGAGAGTCAAATCACCAGTTGAGGCCAACTCCGGAAGGGTAGCCGACCGGGGAGAGGAAGGCTAGACGAAAGTCGTAAGCCGATGAATCCCGCGGTTGCCGGACCGGCCTGACCGAGGGAGATGGCACAACACAGAGGCGTCCGATGATGACTGGAAGAGCAAGAGGTTCCCTTGTCCGGCACCGCGCGGCGCGACGTGGCCTTGCAACCTTTTGGGGGAATGAGGAAAACAGGAAGCCAGGAAAGGTGAGCGTGGTGACAAGCCGCAAGGGGGATAAGGCCCGTCCCCCGGCTGAGGAACGGATCGGAACAGTGCCGCCCCTTGGCGCTCCCGAGTGCTTCCTGCTTTCCTGCCTTCCTCATTCACCAGTCTGGGTTGATTCTCACATCCCGGATGAACCGCATTATGGATCAAACTTCACTACGGGCCGAAAGCCCGTGTCTAATTGGAACCGCCCGGCGCGGACCCGCACGCTGGGCGGCGGGGACTGGCGGCAGGCTCGCTTCGAGCCGGTCGCGGGGACTCGATTATGTATATCTTCCCTATTTACATTAGTATTATTCGTGCAGGCGTAAACTTGAGTCCATGGTGCATTGCACCGCACATGGCCACAGCTAAAAGGGCTGCCATTATGGCTCCGGCGACGTGAAGATTTGATGGAAGAGCGGCGGATAATAATATCAATGGTTGAAGTATAAATGGAGTGTGGTATGCGAAAATTGTGCCCGACGCTTCACCGATCCAATTGAAAACAGGGATCGATACTTTATCGAAGATGGGGATAAAGCACATTAAAACGAGCGGAATAAACTTGGCAAAGCCGTTAGTCCCTAAAGCGAATGCCAGCGTAATCGAAATGCCTGAAACAAGCGCATATCGCCAGGGATTGTGTCGATTCAAGTATAATAGAAACCCGAAAGCGTACGAGCATGTTCCAAAAAAAAGGATTCCCAGGTTGAAGCCTGTGTTTCGGGAATTCGGAGTAAGCACCATTCCGAGAAGCAGGCTAATAGAGCCCGCCAGAGCTGGGCCAAAAGAGCTGTGGCATTTAACCGCGGCATGAACGAAAATGGAAATTGAGAAAAGCAGAGGCAGGAAATATAGCTGTTCAGCAACCGGTTCGTATTCGAGCAAGGGAATAGTATGATATATCTTTCCTAAGAATGAAGGATTCTGCTTTATGCCTATGTTGGATAATCCGGCAGCCTGAATGACATGCCATGCTAACGCGTAAGCAAACACTAGCGCGGAATATGGTAAAAGGAGCCTAACCGCTCGCTGCTTGGTGAAGGACAAGAAGCCCCGAGGTGATTTTTCTTCAGAAATAGCATGTAACCAGCCTGAAACGCCAATGAATGTTAATAATGACCAAGAGAATAAGCTCGGCAGTATTGCGATTGCCTCGAGTGTTGCCGGATCAAACCTGCGGTTCCTTATGTGGTGGAATGCCACACCTATAATCGCAAGGGCCTTGATGCCTAGAACGGCTCTTGATTTCATTTATTGTGTGGGGTGGTTGTGCCTAACATCTATTTGGTAACAGTCGTACTTTTTGGCGGCTGCGGTCTGTTTGGTGGATTCAAGCAGGTCTAGGCGCCGCCGCAAGCCAAAAAAATCGGGCGCGCGGCCAGGCATTTCCTGGCCCGACGGGCGGTTGCAGTGGTCGGGAGAGCCCCGGACGGTGCGGGGCGCGTCAGTTCAGGCGTCGCCGAAAGCTGCCCTCGGGTCCTGCCGTGGCGTCAATGGGGATGCGGACGCTGATGGCAGGTTCAAGTTCGCATTTCCGAGTTCCCTGTTATTTTGAGGTGTCACCTGGCGCTTGGAGGCGGGCGCTGATTGGGAGGACTGAAGACGCCCTGGGAATGGCGGTGGCCGTGGCCGGGTTTGTTCAGCCTAACATGCCGTGGACGTGGCGCAGTTTGGCGGGGATGTCGATGCCGGAGGGGCAGGCGGGGAGGCAATCGCCGCAGGCGGCGCAGGCGGCGCCATTTTTTGTGAGGGCTTGGTATTCGGCTCGGGCGCGGGCGGGTTCGTGGTAGTCGGCGGCGTAGCGTTCGTAGCGGAAGATGTCGGCGATGGCGATGTGCTCGGGGCAATGGGAGACGCAATCGGCGCAGAGCAGGCAGGTCAGGCCTTTGTTGTAGGCGGCGAGGAGGCCTAGGGCCTGGCGATCGGCGGCGCTGAGGCCGGGGGCGGTGGCGGCGCCGATATTCTCTTCGAAGTGGGCGAAGTTTTTGATGGCAATGACGGACGCGGAGAGGTTGGGATTGGCCATGAGCCATTTGACCATCGCGGCGCCGGGGGTCGAACCGGCGAAGCGCGGCTCGGCGAGGAGGGCCTGGAATTTGCGGTCTTCGGCGGCGCGGCCGACGCCGCCCATGGATTTCATGGAGATCGTGCCGAAATCCTTTTGTTTGGCGAGGGCGATGACCTCATCGAGTTCCTTCCGGTCGCCGTAGGTGTAGAAGAACTGGGCGGCCTCGTAGGGGGAGTCCGCGATGAGATGGGCCACGATATCGTGGGCCATGTCCCCCCCGATGTTGTTGTAGTGGTGCTGGGAGATGGCGAGGTGCCTGACGAGGCCCTCTTTTTTGAGGCGTTCGAAGGCGCGGACCATGCCGGGCGAGTTCCTGGCTTCCTCGACGGAATGGTATCCGAAATGGAACTTGAACACGTCGTAGTAGCCGGCGCCGGACCGTTCGAGGCAGTGTTTCACGAACTGGTAATGTTGTTCCTCGTCAATGCGCCCGCGGGTGTGGTCGCCGTCCACGCGGTCCACGACGGCTTCGAGGTAATAGGACTCGCGGGGCTGGCGTTTGATGGCTTCGGGCATGGTCTCGGCGGTCCAGCGGTGGGCCTTGTGCCAGTAATTGACGCCGCACTCGACGGCCAGGGGGATGACGTCGGGGCTCCAGTCCGAGGCGCCGACAATCGCGCTGATCTCGAGGCCGGTGCGCCCGTAGCGGCGTTTGGGGAGTTTGCCGGGGGGCGCGCTTGGGGCGCGGGCGGCGAAGCCGCCGATGCCTGCAAGGGCCAATCCGGCGGCGCCGCGGGCGCCGGCCTTCAGGAATCCTCGGCGCGGGAGGTTATCGCGATTGTGGGGGGATGGGTTCATGGGCGCGAAGATTTCATAGCTTAAGGAAATTGGCGAGGAGATCCTTGCCGTGGCGGGTGAGGATGGATTCGGGATGGAACTGGACGCCGTGGATGGGATGGGTTTTGTGGCGGAGGCCCATGATTTCGGCGTGGGCCGGGTCGGGGAGATCGCCGGACTGGGCGGTGACTTCGAGGCAATCGGGGACGGATTCCTTTTTGACGATGAGCGAGTGGTAGCGGGTGGCTTCGAAGGGGTTGGGAAGGCCCTGGAAGAGGCCCTGGCCGTTGTGGAGGACGGGGGAGGTTTTCCCGTGCATGAGGCGGTCGGCGCGGACGACGTCGCCGCCGAAGACGTGGCCGATGCACTGGTGGCCGAGGCAGACGCCGAGGAGAGGGATTCGCGGGCCGAACTGGAGGATGACATCATTGGAGATGCCGGCTTCGCGGGGGGTGCGGGGGCCCGGGGAGATGACGATGCGGGCGGGGTTGATCTGGCGGATGGCGTCGAGGGAGATTTCGTCGTTGCGGCGGACGAGGGGATCGGCGCCGAGTTCGCCGAGGTACTGGACGAGGTTGTAGGTGAAACTGTCGTAATTGTCGATGACGAGGATCATAGGGCGGAAGGGTCAGGTTTGGGCGCGGTGGGCGTGGGCGAGGGCCAGGGCGCGCATGCCGGCCTTGGCTTTAGAGAGGCTTTCCTGGTATTCGCCTTCGGGGGTGGAATCGGCGACGAGGCCGCCGCCGGCCTGGAGGTGGGCCTTGCCGTCCTTGAGGAGGAGCGTGCGGATGGCGATGCAGGAGTCGAGATTGCCGGAGAACCCGAAATAGCCGACGGCGCCGGCGTAAGTGCCGCGGCAGGTGGGTTCCTGTTCGGCGATGATCTGCATGGCGCGGACTTTGGGGGAGCCGGAGACGGTGCCGGCGGGGAAGGTGGCGCGCATGACGTCGTAGGCGTTGCGTCCGGGGCGGAGGCGGCCTTCGACGTGGGAGACGATGTGCATGACGTGGGAGTAGCGTTCGATGGCCATGAACTCGGGGACTTTGACGGTATGGAATTCGCAGACGCGCCCGACGTCGTTGCGGGCGAGATCGACGAGCATGACGTGTTCGGCGCGTTCCTTGGCGTCGGCGAGGAGTTCGCGTTCCATGGCGAGGTCGGCGGCCGGGTCTTCGCAGCGCGGGCGTGTGCCGGCGATGGGGCGGACCTCGACCTTGTCGCCGGAGAGGCGGACATGGACTTCGGGGGAGGAACCGACGACGGCGTGGTCATCGAAGCGGAGGAGGAACATGTAGGGGGAGGGGTTGATGGAGCGGAGGGCGCGGTAGAGGGCGACGGGATCGTTGGGGCAGGGGACGGTGAAGCGCTGGGAGGGGACGACCTGGAAGATGTCACCGGCGCGGATGTATTCCTGCATGCGGGAGGTCATGGCGACGTAGTCCTCATGGGTCATGTTGACCGAGCGGTCGGCGGGTTCGACGGGGAGGCACGGGAAGAGGTGGGGTAGGGAGGCGGGCTGGCGGAGGCGGTCGAGGATGGCGCCGATGCGTTGGACGGCGTGGTCGTAGGCGCGGGCGGGGGCGTCCTGGACATGGACGCAGGCGACGACCTTGAGGCGGCGGGTGAGGTGGTCGAAGATGAGAATGGAATCGGTGATGTCGAAGCAGGCGTCGGGGACGCCGAGGTCGTCGGATTTGGCGGCGGGCACGGTGGGCTCGAAGTGGCGGACGGCTTCGTAGGCGAGGTAGCCGACGGCGCCGCCGTAAAAGAGCGGGAGGCCGGGGACGGTTGTGGCGACGGTGTAGCGGGCCATGATGGCCTGGAGTTCGGCGAGGGGATCGGCGGCGGCGGCGTATTCGCGGTCCTGGCCGGTTTCGAGGATGCGGACCCGGCCATTTTTGCAGCGGAACTGGAGGGAGGGTTCGAAACCGACGAAGGAGTAGCGGGAGAAGCGCTCTCCTTGTTCGACGGATTCGAGGAGGAACGAATGGCCTGCGCCGGAGAGCGTGAGATAGGCCGAAAGGGGCGTAACCATGTCGGCGAGGACCTCCGCATAGACGGGGATCAGGTTGGCGGACTGGGCCAGGTTGAGGAACCCGGCGCGGTCGGGGACGAGGGTGAGATTCATGGGCGGGCTGTCGCGGCTTTTGCGCTAGCCGCGAACGTAGCGGGAAGTGTTGGCCGGCGCAATCCCTCCGTGGCGGAAAAGGCTTGGCGGGGAGGGGATTCGGGGGGAGTATGGGTGCGTGTTGAAAGAAGTGGAGCAGTTGCTGGTTTTGCAGGAGCGCGACCAGCGGATTCAGGAGCTGCGGCGGCAGGTGGAGGGATTGCCGCGGGAAAAAGCCGGGCTGGAGAAGCGTCTGGCGGAGAAGCGGGAGCACTTGGCGGCGGCGCGGGCGGCGGCGCAGAAGGTCGAGGCGGACCGGAAGAATCTGGATTTGCAAGTGCAGGGGTTGCAGGGGCAGATCGGGAAGTACAAGACCCAGCTTAACCTGACGCGCAAGAACGACGAGTATTCCGCCTTGCTGCACGAGATCGAGCACGCGGAAAAGGAGATCGCGCGGGTGGAGGAGGCGGAGCTGGGGTTGATGGAGCAATACGATCTGGCGCAGAAGGCGGTGGCGCGGGAGGCGGCGGCGGAGGCGGAATTTGAAAAGGGCGTGAGCGCGCAGATCCAGGCGGTGGACGAAAAGTTCGGGGTGGTGACCGCGCGGCTTGGGGAGTTGGAGAAGGAACGGGCGGAGCTGGCGGCCGGGGTGGAGCCGGGGTTGTTGTCGCGGTACGAGCGGGTGCTGGCGAACAAAGGGGACCGGGCGCTTGTGCCGGTGGAGCACGGAACGACGTGCGGGGGCTGCCACATGAAACTGCCGTCGCAAGTGGTGCTGGACGCGAAAGGCGGGCCGCGCATGGTGTCGTGCCCGAACTGCGGACGGTTTCTCTACGTTGCCATGGGGTGAGGCGCCATGCGCGTGGGAGGCAGGCATTGGCGGACGATCTGGGAGGAACCCGCGGGGCGGGTCCGGATCATTGACCAGCGGCGGCTGCCGCATGCGCTGGTGGTGGAGGATCTGCCGGACACCGCGGCTGTGGCGGCGGCGATCCGGGACATGCACGTGCGGGGGGCGGGCCTGATCGGGGCAACGGCCGGTTACGGGATGGCGCTGGCGGCGTCGGCGGCGCCGGCGGGCGGCGCGCTCGCAGCGATGGAACGGGCGGGAGCGGAGTTTAAGGCGACGCGTCCGACGGCGGTGAACCTGGCGTGGGCGGCGGACGGCGTTTTGGCGGCGGCGCGCGCGGCCCGCGAGGGGGGCGCGGTGGAGGCGGCGTGGGGGCGGGCGCGGGAGATTGCCGAGGAGGACGCGGCGGCGTGCCGGAGCATTGGGGCGCACGGTGTGGAATTGATTGAGGCGGTTCACCGGGCCAATCCGGGCAGGCCGGTGCGGGTATTGACCCACTGCAACGCGGGGTGGCTGGCGTT
>CAYSZK010000047.1:0-14938 GCA_964435495.1 uncultured Verrucomicrobiales bacterium | reverse complement strand
GAAGTGTTGTTCGTGGAGGGGATGGGCGCGGCGGGCGTGGAACGGGTGCGCATCGCGCCGGAGGGGACGCGGGCGGCGAACTACGGGTTTGACGTGACGCCGGCGCGGCTGATCACGCGGCTGATCACCGAGCGCGGCGTGTGCGCGGCGAGCCGGGAGGGGATTGAACGGTTGTTTCCGGAGAAGGCGCGGCGTTGAACGAAGAAAGAATGGAGAGGAAGACGAAAATGAAACTGGCGTGCGGGAAGACAAACGGGAGGCGCGGCATGGCGCTGGCGGCGGCCCTGGCGCTGGGTTGGGCCGGGGGCGCGGGGAGGGCGGCGGACCCGGCGATGACGCCGGAGGATGCGCTGGCGGCGCTCAAGAAGTACACGGAGCAATCGCCGGTGCCGGACGATCCGGCGGCGCCGAGGGAGGACCCGGCGGCGAAGGACGCGGCGGCGAAGGACGCGGCGTTCCGCGCGGCGCGGGCGCACATGTGCGCGACGGGGGACACCAACCTGATCCGGGCGCTGTGCGACTACCAGTATGCCCATCCCAGCGCGCGGTACCCGTTGTCGGCGGAGGTGATGGGGACGGTCTATTGGGAGCAGCCGGAACCGTTTCTGGCGGTGTACAAGGGATTGCCGGCGGGCCAGAAACGGAAGATTTTTCCGTTCTTGCTGTATGGGTTCAAGGCGCACACGGCGGAGAAGAACAAGTCGGACTCGAAGTTCAAAAAGTTGCAGGGACAACTGGACCGGATCGGCGGGGCGCTCGTGAACGAGCGGTGAGGTTTCCTGCCCCGTTCCGGCGTGGACCGTCGAGATTCGAAACCCGAAAGACGTCCCCTCATCCGAGAACTCTCACGGTGGGAGAGGAAGGCTGAAGAAGCCGGGTGGCGGCTGGAACAGGCTTTTCGCACCCCCGCTTCTCCGGGGGGCGGGTCGCCGCTGATGCTCCTGGGCGGGAAGTTGCGCGTTTGGGTTTCTATGCTTCGTCCCGAGACGGCAACACCATGCTGGCGCTTGATGTTTTCCGTAGATTTGCCGGACGAGACTCGGAGGCGGGGAGAATATGGCTGGCCCGGCTGGCGGAAACCGGCCAGGTCGCCGCAGGGGGGGAAGTTCCAGGGCGCCCTTCGCCGGGATTGTAACGAGTGTGGGGAGAGCGCGAGCGGAGTGCGCTTGGCAACACGCCGCAGCCAGAAATGACGGGAAGGCCGCAGGACATAAAGGGGCGGTCCCGATTGGGTATTCAGGGCGTTTCCCTTCGTTTCGTGGACGGGCAAACGCGGCCCCGCGCAACAAGAGAGGACGGCCGCGAGCCTATTCAACCACGACCTGGAGCCGGACAAGGCATTGGGAGGCGGTGCTGCTCTCCACGCGGTGCACAATCTCATTCAGGCCCTGGGTCGAGACAAGTGAACCTGCGGGCCCGAAATAGGTGATGAGTCCGTTGCCAGCCGAGGAGTTGGTAAGTGGCGCGGCCGACCAGGCCCCGCCATTTGTGGAGAACTGCACAACGTACCTCACGTCGGGCTTGATCCGCGGGTAACGGACCACAATCTCCTGGGAGCCCGGGCTCTTGCTGAACGCGAATCGGGCGAGGGCGGAGGATTCCGGTTCGCCCGGTTCCCATCCCAAGGCATAAAGAAGCGGAACCTCGGGCGGGCGGGCGTTGGGGTTGTCCATGCCCCGAAGCACGTTCCATTGGGAGTAATAAGATGTCTCTGGATAAATTGGAGGCGACCACGGGGATGCCCCCGCGTCGTTGATCGTGCGAAACCGGTAGGGATAGTAGGACACCGTATGAATTTTGAAGGTGCCGGTCGCGGGGAAAAAGCCAAGGGAGGTATAGAGAGGCCCCGCATACGCGACCTCCACGAGGTCGCCATCGGGGTAGGCCACCGTTTCGACCCGCGAAGTGATTCCGGCCATCGCGTTGATCGGGGTGATGCGGACATCCCGCAAGCCGCGGGGCGGGCTGGTCCGGTGGACGATGCGCGCGAGGCCATTGGCGAGTTTGCCGCCGACGAACGCAAAATTGCCTCCGATCGCGACGCCGCCCGGGACAGGAACCAAGCAGTGCACTCCGCCATTGGTGACCGCGGGCGCTCCGTAAAAAACCGGGTCGGGCGCTCCGTCCGCAAGAAGGCGCGCGATTCCGGGACGGAAAACGCCGCCGACGTGGGTGAACGACCCGCCCACCCAGAACGCCTGGCCATCCCACGCCGCGCAGCGGACGGCGCCGCCCGCAAACTCGGGCGGCAAAAAGGACGGAACAGGCGTTCCGTTGGAAGACAGCATTGCCACGCCCGGTGTGGCGACACCATTCACTTCGGAGAAATCCCCGGCGATCAGAATGCCGTTCCCGTCAAGGGCCTGAACGGACCGAACAGGACCATTCAACACGGGCCTTGCCTCATCCCGGATTTGGCCTGAGGGCAGGAGGCAGGCAAGGAAGGGCTGGTTGACGCCCGCGATCGTGGTGAACTCTCCGCCGGCCCAGATATTCGACGACTGCGTGATGGCGATCGCGGCCGGCGGGGCGTCGGGCGCGGACGGGAGATGGAATGAGGGGTCCCAATACTCAGCGAACGGAGCCGAGTCTGGAAGCACGGCCAAGGTAGATCGCGAGATACCGAACCAAGGGGGCGGCGGCGGCGGTGGAGGGAAACCGGGCAGCGATGGAAAGCCTGTTTGTTTTTTGATTCCGGCGGCTGCCAAACGCGCATCGGCACACCACTGCAACGCTGAGACCTGGCTGAGCCCCTCGCCAGAGGAAATGGGAATCCCGCCGAGAAGATTGGCTTTCAGGAACGCCAGGCGCTCCGGCGGGATGTGGCCGGAGGGGTCCAGCAGCACGGCGCCGCGGCCGGGAACCTCGAACTCACCGCCTACGGCAAGAAGGCCGTCGGTCGCAAAACGCACGGCCGTGATGAACGGGCCGGAAAATGCAGGCGTCTGGAAGGTCTTCACCGCCAAACCCGCGGAATCCAGGCAGGCAAACCACGCTTGATACTGGTAGTTCGTGATCAACTGACCCGTGAAATAGTCCGTGTAAGTCACCGGCGATTGGGTGCTCCCCCCTGCCGCCAGCCGTCCGGTCTTCGGATCATAATCAAGCGTGCCGACAATCGTGCCCGACTCTGTGGGAGGCGGTGGAACATAGGGAAAGATTATACCGAAGCCGCCGCCGGGCAAAGCGTTCGTCAAAGTTTTACCCACAAACCCGAAGCTGCCGTCGGCGATCCACGGCTGCGATGCCACCGTTTGGGGTTCTGATGTCCAGGAGAGGGAGCTCGACTCGTTGCGGGCGGTGATCCTGAAAAGCTGCGTGGAACCGCCGGCAAGGCCAACCAGCTTGTAATCCAGCGTGGCTGTGCCGGTGGGAAAATCCTGCCCTGGCGCCGGCGAGGAGGGCACGATGGCCAGCGTTTCCCACGCGCCCGTTCCGCCCAGGGACCGCTCGACGACGAGTTCGTCGGCCTGGAATGGGCGCGGAAGCGACGCGGTCACTGTTGCGAGGCCGCTAGTGGCAAAAACAGCCTCAAGATTGCCCGGCTCGAGGATGCGTTCGCCGTTGGGCCGGATATGGGCGTACCCGGGCTGGCCCCGTCCGTTCACGAGGGAAAAGGCTCCGGCAATCCAGAGATTGCCCTGCCCGTCAAAGCAGGCGCCGGTAGCCTTGCCATTCAACGCGACGGGCACAAGGGTCAAAGCCCCATTCGCCGAATTCAACCGGTAGACGTTCGAAAAACCATTGCCGGTGGCGGTCGTGGCATCGACGGTGAGGACGGGCTCAACGGGCGAGCCGTCGTCGTTGAGGTCCAACACCGCTCCGGGCAGGGCAACCAGACCTCCAGCGCCAAAATCGGAGTCGGGCGTCCCGTTTGGCAGAAGGCAGCACAGGACGTGGTTGCTTGTGGCGGTATCCATGCCCCAGACAAGAATGCGGTCGTCCGCAAGACCCAAGGCACCCCGAACCGCAAGGGCGATCCCGCCCGGCAGCGAGGGCGCCACAGCTTCAAACACCCCGTTGGACACAAAGAAAAAGGATGAGGGACTCACCGAATCCGTCGAAGCCGCCACAAACGCGCGGTTGGAGCCCGCCGGGGCGATCCCCGTGGCATATCCGGGAATCAGAAGCGGTGCTCCCAAAGGATCGATTGAGCCGTCCGGCGCCAGGCGCAGAACGTTCGGGACCGCGACGTTCGCCTGCAGTACCGGGTCCCAGGTATTTGTGTACGCGCCCACCCAGAAACCGCCGCCCGGTATCTCCGCCGTGTATGTCGGGTGAAAACCCGGGATCGCGTTTGTAAACGCCGGGTCCTGGAGTCCCGAGGCGTCGTAGGCGCACAACTGGGAATCCTCCCCGACCGAGGTCACCCGGAAGCTCTCGTCAATCAGGAACCCGACTGCCGATTCCTGGCCACCGCTGACGATCTCCGATGCATGGGGCATTGCCGGGTCCGGAAGTCCATTCGCGGCGACACGGTGCAGCCTGAACTGAAAACTGCTCGGATACCAGCAGTGGCCTGGAAACAGCTGGGAAGTCTGGATAAACGCGCCTCCGTCCGGGCCCGGAAAAACCCGGTAACAGTTGACGGGGCCCGGCGGCGGGGGACCGCCGATGCAAATCTGGGAACTGGCGTGCGTTGGCGTGGCCCGCCCGGCGGCCGATGCGGCAATTACCGCGAAAAGAAACGATCTTATCCCGCAACCTTTCATTATCGCAGGGTATCCAAAAGACCCGCGCGGGCAATGCAAAATTGGGAGAACACATCAGGTCACGCGCGTCGGCGTCCGCCCAGCCGCATTGTCCGCTTCCATCCAGCCGTGGAACATCTCCGTCCGGGTCCGGCACAGGGCCAGTTGGCGGTTCACCGTTACGCCGGCTTCCTCGACGCCCGTTCCCAGGATAAAGTGGTTTGGCAGTTGGTCTGTGCCTTCTGTGCGGCTGGAAACGGTAAGCCTCATCCTGCTGCGAAAGCGGCGCGCGACAGCGCCCCGGGAAGGCTGGGGGTTACCGCGTTGGGCGCGGCGGACGGGCCGCCAGGCGGCGCGACATGCGGTTGGGCGCCGTGGTCAGGGAGCGCTGGGGCGCGCCCGTGGCTCAGGCGGAGGCCCGGAGGATAAGGCCCGTTGGAGGCACGTTGGTTCGGGGGGGGACGGAACGCCCTTCGATCTGGGCGCGCAGCAGCAAGCCGAGTTGGCGGCCCTGCTCCGCGAGCGGCAGTTCAAGGGTGGTCAAGGGCATCGGATTCGGCGCCGGCGGAAGCGGGGCGTTATCCACTCCGACAACGGCCACATCGCCGGGGACCGCGCGGCCGGCGGCCAGCGAAGCATCCACGACGGCGCGGGCGGCGATGTCATTGAACGCGAAGACGCCGGAACCCGAAGGCAACCGGGCGGCGATGTCCGCGGGAGCGGTTGCCGGCGGGGCGCGCCTGGCTTCGCGGCCGGCGGCATGGACGGCTTCCTGAAAGCCCCGCCACCGGCGGTTGCTGAACGTCGCGTCCGGCCCGATGTAAACCAGGTCCGCCGGGCAGCGGCAGGCGAGATGGCGTCCCGCAAAACGGCCCGCGCATTCATCGTCGAGCGGGGCGATGGGAACGCGATGGGCCTCGTATTCGAGGGAACGCCCCACGATGGCCCCGCCCGCGGCGCGGATGACCGGGAGCAGCGGCACGCAGTCCCCGTGCAGAAGCAGCCAAGCATGGCAATGGGGCGCGAATTCCGGGACATCCTCTGGCGCGAGGCCTATGGGGCGCGGGGGCGGGGCGTCCCGCCAGGCGCCGAGGCATGCATCCACGAGAACGTGGAGCCCGGCCATCCAACGGCCAACGATTCCCAATCGAAGGGGCGCGTTGGGAGGGGGCATGGGAGGGAGGCTGGGGCGGGGCGGTCGCGGTGTCCAGCGTGGAACGCGGCGCGGAGAGGGGCGGGGCCGCCGGCGGGGGCTACCGGGGTGGGAGGCGGAGGCGGCGGAGTTCGGCGGCGGAGACTTCGCGGGAGCCAACGGAGGCGCCGCAGCCGGTGCAGAGATAATCGTAGATTTCCTTGTCGGGGAGGACGAGAAGAAGGCGTTCGCGGACGGGCATGGCGCGGGCGCACTTTTGGCAGTAGAGCTGGGAGGCGCGGAGGGTTTGGAACTGGCCTTTCATGCGGGGACGGGGCCGCGGTCGAGATGGAGGAGGATATCGCGGAGGACTTCGAAGGGCCACTGGGTGGCGTTGATTTCGACGACGCGTTCGGGGCCGTAGAAGTCGAGGACGGGGCGGGTTTCGCGGTCGTAGAGGTCGAGGCGCTGGAGGATGATTTCTTCGTTGGCGTCGTCGAGGCGGTTATCCTTGAGGGCGCGGCGTTTCATGCGTTCGACGAGGGCGGCGCGGTTGGGGCAGGCGAGGTGGAAGACGCGGGTGACCTCGATTTTTTCCCGCATGGCGCGGGCCTGGGCGAGATTGCGGGGGATGCCGTCGAGGACGAGGAGATCGATGTCGGGTTTGTAGCGGCTCATGATGCGGAGGTTTTCGATTTGCTGCTGCCAGAGGCGGACGGTGATATCGTCGGGGACGAGGCTGCCGCGTCCGGAGAATTCGAGGAAGATTTTGCCGACCTCGGAGCGGAGGTCGAGGGAACGGAAGACATCGCCGCAGGAGAGGTGGAAAAAGCCGGGGATGGTTCCGAGGACCTTGCCCTGGGTGCCTTTGCCGGAGCCCGGGGCGCCGAAGATGAGGATGGACTTGAATTTCATGCGGGGAGATTGGGATGGGGTTTGCTTTCGGCGCGGTAGGCGGCGGCGAGGAGGGAGATATTGTGGGCGACGCGGACGGGGAGCGCCTTGGCGCGGATGCCGGCCTGGAGCTGGACCATGCAGCCGGGGTTGGAGGTGGCGAGGATGGGGGCGTTGGTGCGGGCGACGTGGCCGAGTTTGCGGTCGAGGAGTTTGGCGGACATTTCGGGCTGGGTGATGTTGTACACACCGGCGCTGCCGCAGCACCAGGCGGATTCGGGGAGTTCGACGAGGTCGAGGCCGGGGATGGCCCTGAGAACGGCGCGGGGTTGGGCGGTGATTTTCTGGCCGTGGCAGAGGTGGCAGGCTTCGTGGTAGGTGACGCGTGCGGGGTGGGGCGGGGCGGCGGGCTTGCGGAAGTCGATTTCGACGAGGAACTCGTGGATATCGCGGATTTTGCGGTCCCATTCGGCGGCGCGGTCGGCGTAGGCGGGGTCGTCGTGGAGGAGATGGCCGTAATGTTTGAGGTGGGAACCGCAGCCGGCGGCGTTGATGACGATGGCGTCGAGGGATTCGGGCTGGAAGGCGTTGATATTGCGGCGGGCGAGGGTTTTGGCGGTTTCCCATTCGCCGTTGTGGCCGTGGAGCGAGCCGCAGCAGGCTTGGGCGCGCGGGGTGACGACCTCGCAACCGTTGGCGAGGAGGACATCGACCGTATCGCGGTTGACGTCGGAATAGATGAGGTCCTGGACGCAGCCGGTGAGCATGCCGACGCGGAGGTGGGGGCCCGGGGTGGGGGGGATTTCGACGGGGCGGATGAGGTCGAAGGAGAAGGCGCGCCGGACTTCGGGGGTGAGGGGTTCGAGCTCGCGGAGCTTGGCGGGGGCGAAGCGGATGAGATTCCACTTGCGGACCAGTGACTGGAGTCCGGAGGCCTGGTAGAGCCAGAGGAGGCGTCCGATGAGGCGGAGGAGGAAGGGGCGGGTGAAGACCACGCGGATGAGGAGCGTGCGGATGATGTTGCGGGAGGGGCGGGCGAGGACGCCGGAACGTTCGACTTCGGCGCGGGCCATTTCGAAGAGGTGCGTGTAATTGACGGCGGCGGGGCAGGCGGTTTCGCAGGCGAGGCAGCCGAGGCAGAAATACATCTCGCGGGCGAACGCGATGGTGACGGGGAGGCGGTCGTCGGCGATGGCGCGCATCATGGCGATGCGCCCGCGGGGGCTGGAGATTTCCTGGAGGGTGTCGTCGTAGGTGGGGCAGGTGGGCAGGCACATGCCGCAGTGCATGCACTGTTGGAGGACGGAATAGTCGAGGCCTTTGAGGTAGCTCATGGAGCGGCGGGCGGGGTCCGGTGGCTGGCGGTTTTCATGGGCTGGCGGAGCCTGCCGCAAGGATGGGGCGAGGTCAAATGCGGTGTTGGGCGGACGGTGGCTGGGCGGACGGCGTGGAGGTGGGAAAGGGGCTGTCCCGGCGGGCGCGGGTGTGGGGCGGAAGCGGAGCCTGGCGGGGATCAGGTTTGCGCGGGCGGCGGAGGGTCGTTGGGTTGTTCGCCGTAGTTCTGTTCCTTTTTGCGGGAGGCGATGATGAGCAGCGTGCAGCCGACCCAGGTGGGGAGGAGATCGGCGACGGGCATGACTTCGAGGAGGAACGACGGGAGCAGGAGCAGATGGAATCCAAGGAGGCGGGCGAGCACGAGCATCACGGCGACGTCCAGGATGTCGTCGATGGGGGAGAGGATGCCGGGGCCGAGGAGCGCGGCGAGCGCCCATTGGAGGCCGTCGGCGGCGGCGGCGACGAACATGGCGGCGCGGATGCGTCCGGGGGTGAGGAGAGGGACCTGAAGGAATTTCTGGAGGATTGCGTTCATGGCGGGGTCAGGCGGGTTTGTTTGTGGACCGGGTCCGGAGGAAGGCCACGGCCTGGCCGTCGTCGCCGCCCCATTCCCACGCGCGGCGGAGGAAGTCGGCGGGGTGAACGTCGAAGCGGCGGAGGAAGGCGCGGTCGCCGCCGCAGCCGTACATGAGCGATTCGGGGAGTTCGCCGCGGAGCCGGGCGCGGGCCTTGGCGAGGATGCGCGGGAGCCATTCGATGCCGTCGAGCGACTCGTGCTTGGGCGGGAAGGCGGAGTCGGGCTTGGGCTGGGCCCAGCGCCCTTTCTGGACTTGGTGGAAATAGTCGCGGCGGAGAGTGGAGACAAGGAGGAACGTTTCCCAGTCGGGGTCGCCGCCGCTGGCGCAATCGTCGGCGGCGTCGAAGACGTCGATGGGGCGCGCGCCGAGGGTGGCGAGCCATTGGGTTTCGGCGGGGTCAAACAGGTCCTTGGGGGAGGTTTTGCCGTTGAGGGCGGCGCGGACGGTGCGTTCGAAGAGGCGTTTGAGATTTTCGTGCCAGCGGTAGCTCATGGGGGGGGGATGGGTGGTGAAGGTGGTGTTTTCTTTCCAAGGCCCTTGCCGCGGGAGCCGGTTTTGGGCAGAGGGAGGTTATGACGGTCCGCGCGATTTCGCAACAGCATCCGTTCACGACGAAGGACGGCTCGACGATTCGGAGCATTCTGGACCGGAGCAACGCGCCGGTGGCGAACCAGAGCCTTGCGGAGGCGGCGGTGCCGTCCGGCGGGGCGACGCGGCGGCATTACCACCGGGCGAGCGAGGAATTGTATTTTATTGTGGAGGGGCGGGGGGAGATGGAGATTGACGGGGAGCGGCGGGGGGTATCGTCCGGGGACGCGATCCTGATTCCGGCGGGGGCGTGGCACACGATTCGCGGGGAGACGGCGTTGCGTTTTTTGTGTTGTTGCGCGCCGCCGTACGCCCATGAGGACACGTTTTTCGAGTGAGTTCAGTACGGTCCTGAATGCCGGCTAGTCGAGTTTGAGGCGTTCGATCCAGGCCGGGGGGAGCGTGCCGGAGCCGAGGAGCCAGTCGTTGAACTTGCGCAGCGTCCAGCCGCGGCCCTGGACGAGCTTGCGGTGGAGGCGCTCGACTTCGAGGCGTCCGAGCCAGTAGCTCATGGGGACGGTGGGGGCGGCGGTGTACCAGTGGACGTCGGCCTGGGCGCGGGCCTTGGTGAAGCCGACGTGGCGGACGAGGTGGCGGACGGCGTTGGCGCAGGAGAAGCGTCCGGTCTGGAGGCGGAGATCGATGAGGATGCGGTGGGCGCGCCAGAGGGCGTCATGGGTTTGCTGGGCGAGAAGGGCGGGGTCGGTGACGACGCCGAGATCGACGGCGAGCCGCTCGCACCAGAGCGTCCAGCCTTCGTAGAGCGTGGCGTGGGCGAACATGCGGCGCCATTTGCGCGGGTGGCGGTTGGCGAGGGCGAACTGGAGGTGATGGCCGGGATAGCCTTCGTGGGCGGCGGTGAGGGGGAGGCCGAAATGCTGGGCGCGTTCGGCGCGCCGGGCGGCATCGGAGGTTTGGGTGGTGGACAGGTCGTTAACCCAGAAGATGCCGCGTTGTTCGGGGTCGAACGGTTGCGGAGTGCGGCAGGCGGCGGTGGGGAAGAGCGAGCGCATGAAGGGGGGCACGGGCAGGACTTCGAGCGTGTCGCCTTGGGGGAAGGTGACGGAGCCGGTGCGGGCGAAGGCGTCGCGGACTTCGCGGGTGGCGCGGCGGTAGGCTTCGACGAGGTCGGGACCGGGGTCCCAGGCGGCGCGGGCTTGCTCCATGAGCGCCTCGAAGCTGGTTGCGCCGAGGGCGCGGCATTGGGCGGTGAGATCGGCCTGGAGCCGGGCGGTTTCGTCCAGCGCGATGGCTTCAATTTCCTCCAGGGAATAGGGGAGGCCGGCCTGGTCGCGGACGCGGCGGCGGAGCTCGGCCTTGCCGACGGCGAAGCGGTCCTCGGCGGACGGTTTGCGGGAGCTGATTTTGGAGGTGTAAAGGTCGATGGCGAGGCGGCAGGCGGCGGCGGCGTGGGGTTTGGCGAGGGCGGCTTCGACGGCGTCGAGGAGGGGACCGGCGCCGGCGGCGGTTTGTTGCATGACGCGCGTCCAGACGGGGACGGGCCGTCGCACCGTTTCGAGGCCTTCTTCGAGGTACCCGGGGATACGGCGGAGGAGGGCGCGAAGGTTGGTGGCGGCGCGTTCGGGTTGGCGGGCGTGGCGGAGGAGTTCCTCGTGGAGGAGGCCGAGGGCGGTTTCGACGTGATCGGGCTGGATGGCGTGGCGTTCCTGGGTTTCGTAATCGAACCGGGCGCGGCGGAGGAGGGCGAGGAGGGCGAGGCGGTCGAGTTGTTGCTCGGGGCCGAGGGCGAGCGGATTCATGGGTTCGAGGGAGGCGCGTATGGATTCGGAGAACTTGTGCCAGCGGGCGAGGGCGTCGGGCGTGGCGCGGCCGATCCTGCCTTCCCCCTCGGGTTTGCCGGCCGAGGCGGCGGATTCGGGGAAGAGGCGGAAGAGCGTTTCGAAGTAGCGGTCGAGGCAACCTTCGAGTTTGGCGGAGGCGGAGGCAACGGGCATGGGCGCATTCTATCGCGGGCGGGGTAAAGGGCCAGCCTGGAAGGAGGGAGTTGGAGGCTTGGGGGGGGGAGGCGGCGGTGGGTGAATGCGGGATTTTGGCGCGGCGAAAGAGGCTGTATTTTCGGGAAAGTGTGTTAAACAGAGATGCTTGGCGCGGTTGCGCGGTCGGCCGGTTCCGGAGGATGGAGCGGGGCGGCGCGCGGGGCGCCGGGCTGGAAGGAACGATGAAACGAACCGGGTCAGTTTGGGTGTGGAGTCTGGCGGTATTGGCGCTTGCCGCGCCGTGCGTGACGGCATACGGGGCAGCGGCGGCCGGGGAGCCGCGAGCGGCAGGGCCGCAAGCGCCGGTGGCGCCATCTGGCGGCCCGGGGGTTGTGGGGGCGGGGGCTGTGGCGGAGTTGGGGCCTGGGCCGGAGGACGTGGCGGTGACGCGGGTGGTGGGGAACCTGATGCAGCACGGGCACTACCTGCAGCAGGAATTGAATGACGAAGTGTCGCGGCGGTTTTTGGAGCGGTATCTGGACGCTCTGGACTATTTTCACAGCCAGTTTCTGGCGGAGGACGTGGCGCAGTTTGCGCCGCTGGCGACGGCGCTGGACGATCTGACGTTGCGCGGGGATTCGCGTCCGGCCTATTTGATTTACCAGCGTTATCTGGAACGTCTGGCGCAGCGGGTGGAATATGTGACGGCGATGTTGAAGGAGGGGCGGCTGGATTTCACCGCCAAGGACCGGTATCGTCCGGACCGTCACGACTTGCCGCGTCCGGCGACGATCGAAGAGGCGAAGCGGCTGTGGCTGGACCGGCTGCGGTACGAGGTGCTGGCGGAGAGGCTTGCGGGGAAGAAAGAGGCGGAGATCGTGGACCTGATTTCGGGGCGATACCAGCGGATGCTGAAATTTGAGCGGGAACGGGACCGCGAGGACATCTTGCAGACCTATTTGACGGCGCTGGCGCATGTGTATGATCCGCATTCGGACTATCTTGGGCCTGGCGAGCTGGAGAATTTCGGGATCACCATGCAGCTGTACCTGTTTGGCATTGGGGCGGTGCTGAAGTCGGAGGACGGCTACTGCAAGATCGTGGAGCTGGTGCCTGGCGGGCCGGCGGACCGGGACGGGAAACTGAAGCCGAACGACCGGATCATCGCGGTGGCGCAGGGGGCGGAAACGCCGGCGGTGGACGTGGTGGACATGCACTTGAACAAGGTGGTGCGGATGATCCGGGGTCCTAAGGGAACGGAGGTGCGGTTGACGGTGATTCCGGCCAACGCGGCGGATTCGGCGGTCCGGAAGTACGTGAATCTGGTCCGGGACGAGATTCCGTTGGAGAAGCAGGAGGCGAAGGCCGTGTTGCACGACCGGCCGGCGCCCGGGGGCGGGATGTACCGGTTGGCGGTGATTGATTTGTCGTCGTTTTACGCGGACATGGGGATGCTGGATTCCAAGCGCGGGCCCGGGGCGCGGCGCAAGAGCACGACCGAAGACGTGCGCAAGCTTTTGGAGAAACTGCGGAAGGAGGGTGTGGACGGTGTGGTGCTGGATTTGCGGCGGAACGGGGGGGGATCGCTGGAGGAGGCGATCAATTTGACGGGATTGTTCATTGACCAGGGGCCGGTCGTGCAGGTGCGGGACAACCGGGGGAAGGTGGCGGTGAACAGCGACACGGCGGCGGGGGCGGTGTATGACGGGCCGCTGGTGGTGTTGACCAGCCGTGTGAGCGCGTCGGCTTCGGAGATTCTGGCGGGGGCGCTGCAGGATTACCGGCGGGCGGTGATTGTGGGGGATTCCTCGACGCACGGCAAGGGGACGGTGCAATCGATGGTGCAACTGGACCCGTTTCTGCGGCAGGTGGGGGCGAGCCCGGACGAAAAGCGGGCGCTAAAGATCACGGTGCAGAAGTTTTACCGGGCGACGGGGTCGTCCACGCAGTTGAAGGGGGTGACGCCGGACATCGTGGTGCCCTCGATGCTGGACTACGACGAGATCGGCGAGAAGTCGCTGCCGAATCCGCTGCCATGGGACGAGATCAAGGCGGCGGATTTCCGGCCGGACGGGCGGTTGGGCGGCGAGATCGCGGAGCTGCGGCGGCGGTCGGTGGCGCGGGTGGCGGCGGAGCCGGAATTCGCCTATATCCGGGAGGACATGGAGCGTATCCACAAGCAGTTGGCGGACAAAACCGTGTCGTTGAACGAAGAGGAGCGGCGGCGGGAGAAGGCGGAGAACAAGGCGCGGGCGGAGGCGCGCGGGAAGGAGCGGAGCGCGCGGGCGAAGCCGCCGGAGCCGGTGATCACGGTGACGGTGAAGGATGCGGGGCAGCCGGGATTGCCGAAGCCCGTGATGCCCACGAACGCGGCTCCGGCGTCGGCGCCGGCGGACGGTGAGGAGGGGGAGGAAGCGGAGGAAGAAGACCGGGCTCCCGAGGCGGCGGGTGTGGACGCGGTGTTGGACGAGGGTTTGGCGGTGCTGGCGGATTTGATAGGGGTTCAGGGGGGGGGCGGGCCGGTTGTGGCGAAGACGGCGGCGCCTTGACGGGGCGCGCGGGATTGCGGATTCATGAAGCGGGCGTTGATCACGGGGATCACGCGGCAGGACGGGTCTTACCTGGCGGAGCTCCTTTTGGGGAAGGGTTACGAAGTGCACGGGGTGATCCGGCGCTCGAGTTCGTTCAACACGGACCGGATCGGCCATCTTTACAAGGACCCGCATGTGCCGGAGGCGCGATTGCGGCTGCATTACGGGGATTTGGCGGACAGCGTGATGCTGGTGAAATTGCTGCAGTAGGTGGAACCCGATGAAGTGTACAATCTGGCGGCACAGAGCCATGTGCGGGTGAGCTTCGAAAATGCTGCTGGTGCAGGCGCAGGCGTGCCGGCGGGAGGGCGGGCGCAACTTTATATACTTGTTGCCGGTGAACCTGTCCGGGCCCCGTGACAACTTCGATCTGGAAAGTGTCCACGTGATTCCCGCGCTGATCCGGAAGATGGAATCGGCGCGCCTGGCGGGGGCGGGGAAGGTTGGGTTGTGGGGCACGGGATCGGAATCGGCGCGAATACGGGGATGGACAGCGGAAACAGGCGTAGTATAGGAGAGGTTGCATGAAAATGGACATAATGAGAAAGCAATGGCGGTTCTGCCTTGCGGCGTGGGCCGCGGGCGTGGCGTGTGCGATGGGCCAGGATGCCGGGATTTCGGGCGATGCCGCGCCCCCGCCCCCGCCCCCGCCGGCGGTGGCGGAATCGGTTCCGCAGGCGGACATGACGGCGCCCGCGGTTCCCGCGCCCCCGCCGATGCCGGAACCCGCGGCGCCGGCGGCGCCGGCGGTTGTGCCGCCGGTGATGAAAGCGTACACAGTGAAGTCGGGAGACAACCTTTGGAAGATTGCCAAGAAGCACAAAGTGACGGTTGCGGCGATCACGGCGGCGAACAACCTGGCAACCGACGCCCTGAAGATTGGGCAGGTGCTCCAGATACCCGAGCCGGGCCAGGCGTTGGCTTCCGCGGGGGCGGAGGCGACGCCACCCGGGAAGTACCGGATCAAAGAGGGGGATTCGTTGTGGAAGATTTCCATGGAGCTGGGGACAACCGTGGACGCGATCAAGAAGGCGAACAAACTGCGCTCGAACGATTTGATGCCGGGCCAGTTGCTGACGATCCCGGAGGGTGCGGCGGGCGCGGTGGCGGATGCGCCGCCGGTCCCTACCGCGCCGGTTGTGCCCGTGGCCCCGCCGCCCGCGGTGGAGGCGCGGGCTGTGGCGCCGGAAAC
>CAYSZK010000046.1:0-27980 GCA_964435495.1 uncultured Verrucomicrobiales bacterium | reverse complement strand
CCGACGCAAACCACTCAACAAAAGGGTATTACGCCTTATTTAAGCGCCATTCGGGTCCGTCCCGAATGGCGCTGACTTTGGAGCGGTTTGGGATGTTAGGCGCGGTATTTTCCGCCTGCCTCTCTCCAGGAAAAGCGGCGGGACGCCGCTTCCACGTTGGCTCCATTAGCGCCATTCAGGTCTGTCTCTTTGTGCTCCCTCAAGCCCGCGCCGGCGCCTCCGCGGCGCGGCCCCTGCCGATGGCGCCGGCCAGCGCCGTCCAGGCCCACGCCCCCGCAAACAACGCCGCCCCGGCCACGACCATCGCCCCAGCCGTCGAGCAACCAAGCCACACCGACAGGTGGTATCCCAGGAGGGAACTCAGCGCCGCGTGAACCAGCGTCAGCGCGAACCGCGCCGGCAGCCGGTCCGCGAGCTGCGCCCCAAACATCGGCGGCACGATCAGCATCGCCAGCGCCAGGATCGCCCCGACCGACTCGAACGCCGCCACCAGCGCCAGCGCCAGCGCCCCCATCAATCCATAATGCCACACGCCCGTGCGCAGGCCCAGCGACGCCGCCAGCCCGCCGTCGAACGACGTCAACAGCAATTCCTTGTAAAACACGGCGATCGCCGCCGCCACAAGCGCCAGCACCCCGGCCATGCGCAGCACCGAGGGCGGCCCCAGCTCCATCCCGCGCCAGACGGCCGGCGGTTCCAGCGGCACCCAGGCGATCTCGCCGTACAACACGCACTCCGCGTCGATGTGGATCGATCCTTTCGACTCCAGGCCGCTCATCAGCGCGACCCCCAGCGCAAAGAGCGTCGTGAACGATATGCAGATCGCCGCGTCGGGTTTCACCCGCGACTGGCCGTGGATGAACTCGATCAACGCCACAGTCGCCAGTCCCGCCGCCAGCGCCCCCAGGAGCATCGCCCAGGCGCTGTTCGTCTTGAACACCAGGAACGCCACCACAAGCCCGGGCAGGATGCTGTGGGTGATCGCGTCCCCAACCAGCGCCATCCGGCGGAGCAGCAGGTAATTGCCGATCAACCCAAGCGCCGACGCCACGAGGAATCCCATCGCCACCACCCAACCCGCCTGCGCGGCGTCCCCCGTCCACGGCGCAACCCACACGGCGTGCCAGTCATGCGGCGGAAACAAACGGCCAAGATTCTCCATGGGCGGCTCCTTTCCTCAGGCGGATGGGGCGCTCCCGCCACCAGGGCCCGTCTCCGGCGGCGCGGACGGGACCACGGGGCCAAACCGGGACATGTCGGCAAGGCCGGGAATCATGCGGCCATGCGGGTCCTCGCGCGCAAAATTGAGCCGGCGCTCCAGGCGGCGCACCGTTTCCTCGCCCAGAATGTGCTCGATCTTTTCGGCCTCGTCATGGACGTGGTCGGCGGGGATGTGGGCCGCGTGGGTGAGGTAAAGCTCCCAGAGCCGGTGGTTGCGGACAATTTCGCACGCGCGCCGCCACCCCAAGGGCGTCAGGGCCGTCTCCTCCCCTTCCAGGATGGCCAGGCCGTGCCGCCTCAACTCCGCCACCTGCCGCCGGGCATCCGCAAGGGTCTCCCGCCGCCGCTCCGCCACCTCGCGCAAGCCGGCGCGGTCGCCGCGGAAATCCCGCCCCTCCAACACATGATAGACCGCCTTGAGGGTGTTCTCCCGCCGGATGCGCGCGGCACGCAACCCATGCCGCCACCACCGCGACACCACGCCGTGCCGCGGCCCAAACAACAGCGCCGCCGCGAACACCGCCGCCGCCGAGAGCACCATGAACGGGCCTGTTGGCAGGTTCCGCCCGACAAAGGACAAAAACGCCCCGGCGCCGCCCGCGCCCATGCCGAATGCCGCCGCCAGCAGCAGCATGGGTCCCAGCCGGTCGGCCAGCAGGTACGCCGCCGCCGCCGGAATCACGAGCATCGCGGAAACCAGCACGACGCCGACCGCCTGAAGCGACGCGACAATCGCGAAGGCAAGCAGCAACACCAGCCCATAATGAAACACCCCCACCGGCAGCCCCGCCGAACGCGCAAAACCCGGATCGAAACTCGTCACGGCGAATTCCTTGTAAAAGACGCCTATGGCCGCCACCGCCAATATCGTCACGCCCGCCAGCAACGCGACGTCCCCGGGACCAAGCGCGGCCGCCTGGCCGAACATGAACTTGTCCAGGCCGCTCTTCCCGCCGCCGGGAAGGTTCTGGATCATCGTGAACAGGCAGATGCCCACCCCGAAAAACGACGCCAGCACGAACCCCAGCGCGGCGTCCTCCTTCTGGCGCGTGGTTTGCCGGATCATCTGCGTGGTCCCCGCCCCCAGCAACCCGGCCAGCGTGGCGCCAAGGAAAATCGCGGCGGGCTCCCTGGCCATGTTCCAAAGAAAACCAAGCGCCACCCCCGGCAAAACCGCGTGCGACAGCGCGTCCCCCAGCAACGCCATACGGCGCACGACCAGAAACACCCCCATGATCCCGCAGGCGGCGCCCAGCAACGCCGACCCGGCCAGCGCGTAGCGCAGGGAGGGGTCCTGGAACAAAAAAAAGCGCCATACCCGCCCGGAAAACGGCGTGTCCACCAGCTCGCTGATCCGCGCCCCCATCGCCGGCTGGGCGGCAAGAAGGAGGCTGGAGAGCAGAAGAAAAAGGACCCCGCAGAAACGCATCAGCGTGGGCTCCCGGGGAAATCTCCCAGTGCCCGCAAACCTCCCGCGGGCCGCCGCGCGCGCTTTCCGGCTGGCAACCAGGTTCCGAAACGATTGGATTCGCGCCATCCTGTTTTCCTTCTTTTCTCCCGCCTCATTCCCCGCGCTTCCGCCCCAAACTTACGCCCTCCCCAACGATTCGACGACGTCGTCCAGGATCGTCAACCGCCCCCCGTAGGTCGCCTGCAGAATCCCGCGCGTGAACACGTCCCGCGTGTCCCCAAACGCGACCAGCCGCATGTTGAGCAGCAGCAGCATGTCGAAATATTCCCGCGCCGTCGCCAGGTCGTGGTGCACCACCAGCAGCGTCTTGCCCCTGGCGTTGAGCTCGCGCAAGATTTCCACAATCGCCGCCTCCGTCGCCGCGTCCACCCCCGCAAATGGCTCGTCCATCAGGTACAGGTCGCTCTCCTGCGCCAGCGCCCGCGCGAGAAACACCCGCTGCTGCTGGCCCCCGGAAAGGTTCCCAATCTGCCGGTCCGCAAACGGAAGCATCTTCATTTTGTCCAGGCAATCCCGCGCGATCTCGCGGTCCCGCCTGCCCGGGCGCTGGGCCAGCCGGAGCCGCCCAAACCGCCCCATCAACACCACGTCCATCACGTTGACCGGAAAATCCCAGTCCACCGACTCCCGCTGGGGCACATAACCAACCCGCCGGCAATTGTCCCGGTAAGGCTTGCCAAAAACCTTCACCCACCCGGCGGCGTGCGGCAGGAGGCCCATGACCGCCTTGATCAACGTTGATTTGCCCGCGCCGTTCGGGCCGATCACGCCCACCAGCTTCCCCGGCGGCACCACCGCGTCGATCCCGTACAGGACCGGTTTCTTGTGGTAGGCAACCGTCAGATCATGCAGCTCCAGCGGCGGCGGTTCGGCGGCGGGAACGGCGGAGGCGGAGGCGGTCATGGAGCGTCACTTCAGGGCGTCCACGATGGTGGCCATGTTGTATCGGACCATGCCTTCGTAGGTGCCCGTGTCGAATCCCTTCTTGATCTCCCCGGGGGCGCCCATGGCGTCGGAAAACAGCTCGCCGCCCACGGCCACCCCGGCGTCCTGCGCAACGCGCCGGATGGCGGCGGGGTTGACGCTGCTCTCCACAAAAATCGCCTTCACCCCCTGTTTCCGTATGAAATCCACAAGACCCGCCATGTCCGCCAGCGCCGCCTCCGAAACCGTGGACACGCCCTGCAACCCGACCACCCGGAACCCGTAGGCGCGCCCGAAATAGTTGTAGGCGTCGTGGCTGGTGACCAGTATCCGCCGGGCCTCGGGAATCTCGGACGCCCTGGCCCGGCACCATTCGTGCAACGCCGCAAGCCGCTTCTCCACCGCGGCGCCGTTGGCCCGGTACAATTCCCCGCCGGACGGGTCGGCCGCCGCCAGGGCATCGACGACCACAGGAACGCCACGCGCCCACAGGCTCACGTCAAACCAGACGTGCGGATCGTGGTGGCCCTCGAACTCCTCCGGTTCCAGCAACAGATTCTCCGGCACGCGTTCGGTCACCGGATAGGCCTTCTTTCCGGCGCGCGCCAGCCGCGCGAAAAGGTCGCCCATGCGCCCCTCCAGCATGAGCCCGCTGTACAGGATCACCCCGGCCGCGCCGAGGACGGAGGCGTCGCGCGCCGCCGGCTTGTAAAGGTGGGGGTCCACCCCGGGCCCCATCAAGGAAACAACCTCGACGCGGTCCCCGCCCACCTCGCGGGCAAGGTCGGCGACCATGCCCGTTGTGGCGGCCACTCGCAGGGGTTGGGAAGGCGCCGCCGCGGGCGCGGCCGCCGCCACGGCCGCGAGGGCCAGGGCGCCCGCGGCGGAAAGGCCGCGGCGTAGGCCCGCCATGATGTAGCTGCGGTTACACATTGCGCGTCTAGTTACAACAGGGCGCGGGCTTGTCAAGCGGCTTTTCTCCCGCCACACTTTGCCATGCCCGCGGCCCCCAAACCCCCCAGGCCCTCCAAACGCCCGCGCGCCGAAAGCGGCGCCACCGCCGCCATCCAGCGGCTTACCCGCGCCGCCCACGCCCAGGAGCGCGCCGAGGATTACGTCGAGGCCATCGCCGACCTCATCCACGCCCGCGGCGAAGCCCGCGCCACCGACCTCGCCCGCGCCCTCGGCGTCACCCATGTCACCGTCATCCGCACCATCCAACGCCTCAAACGCAGCGGCCTCGTCCGCACCGAACCCTACCGCTCCATCTTCCTCACGCCCGATGGACGGCGCGTCGCCGGCAAGGCCAAGGCCCGCCACGAGGCCGTCGTCGCGTTCCTCGAAGCCATCGGCGTCCCCCCCGCCGTCGCCCAGGCCGACGCCGAAGGCATCGAACACCACGTCAGCCCGCGCACGCTCCGCGCCCTCGCCCGCGTCACCGACCGGCTCGCGCGCCTCCCCTAATCGGCCCCCGCCCTCCCCGCCCCCGCCACGCCTTTTTTTTCCACAGCCCGCGAAATTTCGGCTACGGTCCCGCCCATGCGATTCCACGACGCCCGCCCCGCCGCCGCCGCTCCCGTAACCGTCCCCGCCCGCGGCGCCATCCCCGAAGCCGACCGTTGGGACCTTTCGGCGCTGTACCCGGATGACGCCGCCTGGGAACAGGCCTTCACCGAATACCAGGCCCTCATCCCCGGGTTCGAACCCTTCCGCAACCGCGTCGGCGAGTCCGCCGCGAACCTCGTCCGCTGCCTCGAATTCCAGCGCGCCGCCGCCATCCTCTCCGAGCGCCTCGGCCATTACGCCACGCTCCGCGTCTCCGAAGACGGCGCCGCCGCGCCCGCCCTCGAACGCCAGGCCCGGCTCCAGGCCGCCGAGACCCGCGCCGCCGAAGCCGCCTCGTTCATCCTTTCCGAAATCAACGCCATCCCCGACGGGGCCTTCGCCACGTTCGAGGCGGACCCCGCCGCCGCCCCCTGGCGCAACTATCTCCGGCGCCTCCGCCGCCACCGGCCCCACACCCTGCCGGCGCCCGAGGAACGCCTGCTGGCGCTGGGCGCCGAGGCGGTCTGGGGCCACGGCGAAACGTTCTCCCAGCTCACCAATGTCGATCTGAAGTTTGGTTCCCTCGAAGACGGCTCGGGCCGCCTCCGCGAGCTGAGCCAGTCCACCTTCTCCTCGTTCCTCCAGGACCGCGATCATGCGGTCCGCAAACGCGCCTTCCACCAGTTCTACGCCGCCTTCGACAGCCACAAGTTCGCCCTCGCCTCCATGCTCGCCAACTCGATCCGGGCCGGCGTGTTCCACGCCCGCGCCCGAAAACACGCCTCCGCCCGCGACGCCGCCCTTTTCCAGGACGACGTGCCGCCCGCCGTCTATGACAATCTCATCGCCACCGTCCGCGGCCGGTTCCGCGGCCTCCACGGCTACTTCGAGTTCCGGCGCTCCGCCCTTGGCCTGGACAAAATCCATTTCTACGACACCTACGTCCCGATCGTCGCCGACGCGCGCACCCGCCTTTCCTTCGACGAAGCCGCCGCCACCGTCCTGGACTCCCTCGCGCCCATGGGGGAGGAATACACGGCGCCGCTCCGCGAGGGCCTTGGCCGCGCCCGCTGGTGCGACCGCTACGAGAACCGCGGCAAACGCTCCGGCGCCTTTTCCTCCTCCTCCTACGGCAACCCGCCTTACATCCTCATGAACTACAAGGAGGACGTCTTCTCCGACCTCTACACCCTGGCCCACGAAGCCGGCCACTCGATGCACACCTGGTTTGCGCAAAGCGCGCAGCCGTTCCAGGACTACAACTACGCCATCTTCGTCGCCGAGGTCGCCTCCACGTTCAACGAGCAGCTCCTCACCCACCACCTCCTCGCCACCCGGTCCGATCCCGCCTTCCGCGCCTACGTCATCAACCGCCAGATCGACGACATCCGCGCCACGCTCTTCCGCCAGACCATGTTCGCCGCGTTTGAGCGGGCCGCCCACGCCGAATACGAGTCCGGCGGCGCCGTTACCCTGGACCGGTTCCGCGCCATCTACCGCGGGCTGCTCGACGACTGGTTCGGCCCGGATTTCACCATTGACCCCGAACTCGAGCTGGAATGCCTGCGCATCCCCCATTTTTACTCCGCCTTTTACGTCTATAAATACGCCACCGGCCTCGCCGCCGCCATCGCGCTCGCCCACGGCGTTCTCTCGGGCAAGCCCGGCGCCCGCGAGGCGTATCTGGCCTTCCTCAAATCCGGCGGGTCGCTCATGCCTTTGGATGCCCTCCGCCTTGCCGGCGTGGACATGGCCGCGCCGGACCCCGTTGCAAGCGCCCTGGACCTCTTCGAAACCCGCGTCGCCGAACTCAAACGGCTTCTCTAGCAGCCCCGTCCCGCCCCGCAACCCTGGGGATCGGCTCCCCCTTTTTCCTCGACGCGGCGCGCGTTTCGGGCGTTTACTTGGCCCATGGCCGACAGCCGGGAGGTTTTTCGTGTTGTGGGCGGCGTCCCCCTCTCGGGGATCGTCACCCCCCAGGGCAACAAGAACGAGGCCCTACCCGCCCTCGCCGCCGCGCTGCTCACCGGCGAAACGGTCTCCTTCTCCAACCTCCCCGACATCGAGGACGTCCGCGTCCTCCAAACCATCCTCGCCGATCTCGGCGCCGACATCACCCATCCCAACCCGCGCGATCCGTCCAAGCTGGCCGTCCGCTGCGCCGCCCAGCCCAAGTCGGTCCTCCCCCGCCATCTCACCGAACGCCTCCGCGGCTCCGTCACGCTCGCCGGCCCCATCCTCGCCCGCACCGGCCGCGTGTTCCTTCCCCAACCCGGCGGCGACCGCATCGGCCGCCGGCGCCTCGACACGCACATGCTCGCCTTCCAGGCCCTCGGCGCCCACATCGAACTGCGCCCCGACGGGTTCGACGTGCGCGGGGAAAGCCTCGCCGGCGCCGATATTCTCCTCGACGAAGCCTCCGTCACCGGCACCGAAAACGCCGTCTGCGCCGCCGCCACCGCCCGCGGGCGCACCGTCCTCCGCAACGCCGCCAGCGAACCCCACGTCCAGGGTCTCTGCCGCATGCTCACCGCCATGGGCGCCCGGATCGAGGGCATCGGCTCCAATATCCTCACCATCGACGGCGTGGACAGCCTTCACGGCGCCGCCCACAGGATCGGCCCCGATTACCTCGAAGTCGGCAGTTTCATTTCCCTCGCCGCGGTCACAGGCGGCGAAATCCTCATCGACGGCGCCGGCCTCGACGATCTCCGCATGATCCGCATGGTTTTCCAGCGCCTGGGCATCGAAACCGCCGCGGAAGGCCCCGCCCTCCGCGTTCCCCACGGCCAATCCATGGAAATTGTCAACGACCTGGGCGGCGCCGTTCCCCAGATCGACGACGCCCCGTGGCCCGGATTCCCCGCGGATATGACGTCGGTGGCCCTGGTCACCGCCACCCAATGCCGCGGCACCGTGCTCATCCACGAGAAAATGTTCGAGTCCCGCCTTTTCTTCACCGACCGCCTCATCGGCATGGGCGCCCGCATCGTCCTCTGCGACCCCCACCGCGCCGTTGTCATCGGCCCGGAGCGCCTCCGCGCCGCTCGCATGTCCAGCCCCGACATCCGCGCCGGCATGGCCCTGCTCATCGCCGCCCTTTGCGCCGAGGGGGAATCCGAAATCCAAAACATCGACCAGATCGACCGGGGCTTCAGCCGCATTGATGAGCGCCTCGCCGCCCTCGGCGCCCGCATCACCCGCGCGAGCCTATGAGCGCCCACGCGGAAATTTTCACCGCGCCCGCCCGCGGCCGCGGCACCCACGAAATCACCGCGCCGGTCGCCGGGATCGTCCGGCGTTCCGGCATCCGCACGGGAACGGCCACCGTTTTCCTGCGGCACACCAGCGCGTCGCTGGTGATCTTCGAAAACGCCGACCCCACGGCCCGGCGGGATCTGGAACGGTGGATGGACGGGTTCCTCCCCGACGGCGCGGGTTGGGAACACGACGCCGAAGGCCCCGACGACATGGCCGCGCACCTGCGCATGGCCATCACCCGCACCTCCGAAACGATTCCCGTGATCGAAGGCCGGCTGGCCCTGGGAACGTGGCAGGGGATTTATCTCTTCGAACACAGGCGCCACCCGCACACCCGCGAAGTCGCCGTGTCCGTCCTCGGCGATCCCTGATTCTCCGACCCTGGCCATGCGCATCGCGATTCTCCAGCACGCCGCCTTCGAAGGCCCCGGTTTCCTCGAAACCGCCGCCCGCGACCGTTCCTGGACCCTCCAATGCGTCCACCTTTACCGCGGCGATCCGTTCCCCGCCCGAGACACCTTTGACATGCTGGCCGTCATGGGCGGCCCCATGAACATCTACCAGTTCCGCGACTTTCCGTGGTTGCCCGGCGAAATCCGCGGCATCCGCGAAACCGCCGAAACCGGCAAACCCATCCTCGGCGTCTGCCTCGGCGCCCAGCTCCTCGCCGACGCCATGGGCGGCAAAGTCCACCAGAACCCCGTGCGCGAGATTGGCTGGTTCCCCGTTGTCACGCGCCCCGTCCGGATCGGCGGGACAACCGTCGAGCTGCCGCGCGAGCTGACAGTGCTCCACTGGCATGGCGACACGTTTGAGCTTCCCCTCGGCGCGGAGGGGTTCGCCTCCAGCCCCGCCTGCGCAAACCAGGCCTTCGTCGTGGCCGGGCGGGCTGTGGGCCTCCAGTTCCATTTGGAGGCCACCCCCGAAACCGCGGCCGCGCTCGTCGAAAACTGCCGGAACGAACTCGTCCCCGGCCAGCCGTGGGTGGCCCCGGCGTTCGCGATCCGCGAAGGCCTCAAACACGCCCCCGCCTGCCGCGAGGCGCTCAATCAAATTTTGGACGCCCTGGCGCGGTGACACCGGCCAGGGACGCCGCGCCGCATGTTTCCGCTTTTCCTATTCATTTACGGGATGTCCGGGGCGGCCTTCCTCGGCGCCGAGACGATCTGGATTCGCGAGATGGAACTGGGCGCGGGTTCGGCCCCCTGGTCGGCGGCCTGGATCATGGCCGTGTTTTTCATCTTCGCCGGGTTCGGAAGCAAGGCGGGCGCGTGGCTGGCGCATCGCGTTTCCCGTCCGGCGGCCATCTACGGCATCCTCGAGATCGCCACCGCGGCGAGCCTCGTCCTCGTCCACGCCTTCCGCGAACCCGCCTTCGGCGCGTGGTTCCAGGGCCGGCCATGGGAAACGGCCTACGCGGTCTATCTCGCCGGCGCGCCTTCGTTTCTGTCGGGGGCGGCGCTTCCCTTGCTGGCGGCCGCATGGGTTGCGCCGGGCGATCCGGCGGAACGAAGCCGGCGCGCGGGGATGTTGTATGGCGCCAACCTCACCGGCGCGGCCCTGGGCGCCGCGGTCGGAGGGGTTTTCCTGCCGATGCATTTCGGCTACCAGGCCGCGGTTTGGATTCTGGCGCTGGCCTTGTTTGCGGCGGGCGCCACGGCGGTTTGGGCCGGTGCGAACCTTCGCCGCGCACCGGAAAGCCGGACCGGGCGGCCTGGGCGGGGACGGCGTGCGGCTTCGTTGGAGAAGGATGGCGCGCTTCTGTCGGCGCGCGCGACTTGGGCCGCGGCGGTCATGGCTTCCTCGGGGGCGCTCACGCTCGTGACAGAAATTTTGGCGCTCGGTTACTTCCAGGTTATCGCGACGGAATCCCTTTTTGCGTATGCGGCGGTGCTGCTGGTGTGCATCCTCGGCCTGGCGGCGGGCGCTTTCGTTGCCGCCCGCTGGAGTCCGCCCATCGAATGGGTCCTGGGCGCCGCCGCGCTCCTGCTTTTCGCGGCGCCATACGTTCTGTGGATGCTGTTTGAGGGAAGGGAATTCCTCGCCGCCGATTCCGGCGCCACGCACTACGCCAGGCTCGGCCTGTTCGCCTGCGCCGGATTGCTGCCGCCGCTCACGGTCCAGGGCGCGGTCTTTCCGCTTGCGTGGGCGCATCTCCGGCGGGCCGCGGCGCCCGGAGCCGCCCTCGGCCATTTCCTGTTTCTCAACAAGGCCGGCGCGGCCGCCGGCGTTGCGGCGGCGGGAACGCTGCTGCTTGAGCGCCTCGACCTTCCCATGTGTTTCCTCGCCGTGGGCGGCGCCTACGCGCTCCTTTGCGTGGGTGGATGGTTCACCGCGGGCGGCCATCGGGCGCCGTCCGCCGCCTGGGCCGCGGCACTGCTTCTTGCCGCGTTCGCCGCCGCGGCACATTTCCGCCGGGAGCCGGTGGCGCTCGCGCCCGGCGAACGCCTCCTTGGGCGGTACCAAGGCCGGAGCGGCCTGGTCACCGTGGTTGAGGACGCGCTGGGCTCCCGCCACATCCGCGTCAACCAAACCTACACCCTCAACGGCACCGGATCGGCCCTCGCCGCCCAGCGGATGGAAGGCTGGCTGCCGTTCATGTTCCACGCCGCGCCGCGCCGCGTGCTCTTCATCGGCATGGCCTCCGGTATTTCCGCGGACGCCGCGCTCGATTTTCCCGTTCGTGATCTGGTGGCCGTTGAGATTTCCCCGGAGGTGTTGCGCGCGGCCCGCCGCCACTTTTCCCCCTGGAACCGGCGCTTGTTCACGGACCCGCGCGCCCGGATCGTTGTGGACGATGGCCGCCACGTTCTCCAACGGACCAAGGGATGGGATTTGGTCATCTGCGACCTGTTCAACCCGGTCCGCGCAAGCGCCAGCCGGATGTATTCGCGGGAGTTTTTCCGGGCCGCCGCCGCGCGCCTGGCGCCCGGCGGGCGCATGGTCCTGTGGCTCGCGGTGTACCAGTTTGACGAACCCATGATGGGCGCGGTCCTGCGCGGGTTTGCGGAGGCCTTTCCCAACGCCATGCTTGTCCGGGCGAACTTCGATCCCGGCCAGCCCATCGTTGCCGCCATCGGCGGCGCCGAGCCTTTCAACCTGGCCGCCGAAGAACTCGAGGTGCGGATCGCGGCGGCGCCGCCCGCCGTGGCCGCCGCAAGCCCGCTTTTCCTCAGGTCCGCCGCCCATCTCCGGCTTGCGTTTATGGGCGACCTTCAGGCGCCGACAATTTCCAGCTACCTGGCGTCGTTTCCCGCCAACACGGATGATTATCCGGTAATCGCCTTTGCCGGGCCGAAGCGTTTCGCGCCCGGCACCCGGTTGCTCGGCATCAATTTGGTGCGCTGGAACGGCACGCGCTTCCTGAGCCCCGTCATGCCCTCCTGTTCCCACGGCGCCACGCCGCCGGACGCGCTCCTCGCCGGACAGCGGGCCGGAAACCACTGCTTTGCCGCCGCGGTCATGGGTGTTCCACTTCCCGGGGCGTCCCCGGAGAAGGCCGCGGAGCGCGCGCGGCGGATGAAGGAACACCTCGACACCGCCGCCGCGCTTGCGCCTGACGCACTGGTGCGCATGGAGGATTTGGGCCGCTGACCCATGGCGCACCGGCGCATGGCTGCTCCGGAAAAGGGGGGCCGCACGCGCCCCGCGCGCTCATGTGTTCAGCCCGCGCGGACCGGAGGACCCGGCCGCCCCGTCCCCCGCGCGCGTCGCCAAACGGTACGTCGAAGCCAGGGCCGGATCGTCCGTCTCGAGCTCCAGGACCAGTTCGCCGCCCAACTCCGCCGGCAGGTCGCACCGCGCGGTCGGCCCCGCAAGGTCCGTGTCCGCCGGGCCCGCCTCCGCCTCCCACTCCAGCAACCGCCGCCGCCAGCCGCCGCTGGACAGCCATGCCGTCACCCGGCAGGAGGGGCGCGGCCCCGGCGCGTCGTGCAGCAGCCAGAGTTCCGCCTCGAATCTTTCGCCCGGCGCCCATTGAAACCGCGGCAATCGCGCGCTGGCGAGCGTGGGGCGCATGGCCGCGCCGGTGGCGGCGAGGGCGGGCTTGGGAACGTCCGGGTAGGCGAGCAGGCTTTGGTTGGCGGCCATGGGCCAGGGCTCGTTCAAGCACCAGACCAGCGCCCAGCCGCACACGGGGCGTTGGCGCCGCGCCTCCTCGATGATCGCCCGCAATCCCTCCGCCTCAAGCCAGTGCCCCCGCGCGACGAGATCGTCCAAATCCCGCGGCGCGCCCCAGTAATGTTCAATGGTGGACAGGCACAGGTACGAGGTCGGTTCGACGTCCCAGGCGTGGAACCCGCCGTGAAGGGTCCAGACCGGATCAGCCTCGGGCGGCCAGACGCGCTCGGCGCCGGGAATGATGGCGCGAATCACCGCCGCCGGCGCCGGGCCCGGCACGCCAAACTCGGTGTACCCCGTGTTGCGCGCCCGCCGGAACATCGAGAAGCATTCCTCGCCCGTCCGCGGGTCCCGGAACAGGTAATACCCGTGGCCCACCCCTTCCACCGGCATGGTGGGGACAAACGGCGTGTCCGGGTCCTCCTCCCAACAGCGCGCGGCCAGCAGCCGCAGCGCGTGGCTTTGGTCGGTCATCCCGCTCCAGGCGTTGCACAATTCGTTCCCGCCGCTCCACACCGCGAGGCAGGGGTGGGCGGACAGCCGCGCCAGCAGCGCCCGCGCCACGCCGTCGAGTTCGGCGAGATAGGCCGGGTCGTCGGGATAATCGTTGCAGGCCAGCGGAAAATCCTGGAGCACCATCACGCCGCGTTCGTCGCACGCGTCGTAAAACGCCTCCTCCAACGCGGGCCCGCCCCCCCACACGCGCAGCAGGTTCATGTTCGCCCCCGCCGCCGCCGCCACGAGCGCCCGCAACCGCTCCCCGGTCACCCTTCCCGGGAACATCTCCGGCGGGACCACGTTCGCGCCCTTGGCAAACACAGGCCGTCCATTCACCTCCAGCCGCATCGGCGGACGGCTCCGCGACTTGGGAAAGGCCGACGGTTCGTCCCATTCCCCGGGCGCCATCACCAGCCGGACCCGCCTGAATCCCACCCGGCGCTCCACCACGTCTTCCCCCGCGCGGATGCGCAGGATGTACCTGTCCTGGGCCCCCTGCCCCGCCGGCCACCATAACCGGGGGTTCGGCAGCCGCCCTTCCGCCCGCCCGCCGCGGAGGGGCGCGTTCCAGACAATCCGCCCCTCCGGGTCCACCAACACCGCCTCGGCCGCCGCCCCGGACTCGGCCTTGATCCTGAACCCGGCCTCCGAAAGGTCCGCGGCAAGCCGGTACCGGAACCGGACGCGGCGGATGAACCCGGCGGGGCGCAATTCAATATAGGCGGGGCGGCAAAGCCCCAGCGGAATGGCTTCCGGATGAAAATCCCATCCGTAACTGACCGCGGCCTTCGTCGTCCGGCGCGCGCGCGCCCGGCCCGTCGCGCCCGGCTCGCGCGGGGCGGGCTCGACGAGGACTTCGATTTTGTCCCCCGCCTGGACGCGGACCTCGGTGGGCGATTGCATCCCGAGCGCGCGGGCGGCCTGGGCGCCGTTGATCCACACCGACGCCGCGTGGTCCACACCCTCCAAAACGAGCCAGGCCTCGCGCCCGTTGGCCGCGAATTCAGGCACGGTGGCCCGGTAGAGCCACCAGCGCTGTTCGAGGCCGTTGAACCGGCGCACGTTTTCGCCTACGTGCGGATCGGGCCAGCCAAGTGCGCGGGCCCAATCGAGTTGCACCGCTCCCGGCACCGTGGCGGGCACGCGCCGTTCGTCCGCCGCCCGCGTTGCGTTGCTGGGGCCGGCGTCCCAGGTCAAAGCCAGTCGTTCACGCATCGCAAACGTCTAGGGACCGGCGCGCGGCCCGGCAAGAACGTCCGCGAAGGTTGTCCGCGGCCGCAAGGCGCGTCACCATTCCACTTCGCCGCGCATCGGCGGATGATGCAGCCCGTGCTGGCCCCACAACCCGCGCCCGGCCATCGGCGGCGCCTCTCCCGGCGGCCCGCCCGCGAGGCGGCCATCCTTCACCAGCTTCAAGTCCTCCCCCCACAGCCGCCGGATCACCTCCGCCTCCAGCCGTTCCGCCGCCGCCCGGTGGGCGGGGGCCTCCGACAAATCCTCCATCTCCAGCGGGTCGGTTTCAAGGTCAAACAACATCCGCCGGCTGTCCGCGGGCCAGAAACAAAACTTGAACCGCCCGTCGGTGGCCATCCGGTACCCGCCCATCGCACCGCAGTTGTGGGCGGAGAAATAGGTCGCGCGCCTCTTGGCGCCCACCATCGAAAGCCCCTCGCACGACGCGGGCGCGGGCAGCCCGGCGAGGTCCAGCAGCGTCGCCATGATGTCCCGCAGGCCCACCAGCCGGTCGTCGGTGGTCCCGGGCCGCACCCGCCCGTCGCCCGGCGGACCCAGCAGGATCATCGGGATTTTGCACGAATCCTCGAACGGATGCCCCTTCACCCAGAGGCGGTGGTTGCCCAACATCTCGCCGTGATCGCATGTGAACAGCACGACGGTGTTGTTGAGCATCCCCTCCTCCCGCAGCGTCCCAAGCACCATCCGTATCTGGTGGTCAATGTGCGTGCCCAGGGCGTAATACGCCCGCCGCAACCCCGCCAGCCGCGCGGGATCCATGTTGTCCGCAAACGCCTGTGCCCACGCCCGCGGCTCCTTCGGGATCGTTTCGTCGCGCTCCGCCCAGCCCCCGACATACGGCGCCGGCGGCGCAACGTCCCGGTACAGGTCCAGGTACGCCTGGGGCGGTGCCAACGGCGGGTGCGGATGGTTGAAGGACAAAAACCCGAAGAACGGGCGGGCCGGGTCGCGGCGTTTGATCGCCCGCGCCATGGTCCACGCCGTCCAGTTCGTCGGATGCAGCCGCTCCTCCAGATGCCACGCCCGCCACTCGAAACTGTTCGGGCCAAGCCCGTGCAGGAACTGTCCGCCGCCATGGCCGTGGTCCTGAAGGAACATCTCGTAGTCGTCGCTCCCGCCGCATTCGTAGCCGAACCCTTCGGTGTTGAGCCACGATTCCTCAAACCCAAACCGCACCCGCTGCGGCGCGTGGCCCGTCCCCGCCAGCCCCGTGTCAGGTTTCACGTGCAGCTTGCCCACCGCAACCGTCTGATACCCCCCCGCCCGGAACGCCTCCGCCATCGTCGGGCGCGGCAGGGGAACCGCGCACGCCGCGTTGGCGTGCAGCCCGTGCGTCCGCGGCGTCGTCCCGGTCAAAAGCGTCCGCCGCGCCGGCATGCAAACCGGGTTCTCCGAATACGCCCGCGTGAACCGCACCCCGCACTGCGCAAGCTGGTCGATGGTCGGCGTCTGAATCACCCGGTGCCCGTAACACCCAAACGCCAGGGCCGACCACTGATCCACGCAAATCAACATCACATGCGGCCGCGAAACGCTCACCCGCAATTCCTTGCCAGACCCGAGGCCCAAAATCAAGCCGGACACCTCCCCCCTCCATGCAAAGAATTGCCCCGGTTTGTTCACTTTTTCAATTCCCCTTGCGAAAGGGCTGGGCGCCTCTAGGATGAACGGATTCCGCGCGGGCAGGGGCGGATAGAAACGACGCAGAAGCAGAGGACGCAGTGCCCGAGCCCGGCGCGGCCAGGACCCTGGTGGCCACGGGTGGCGCAAAGAATTCATGGAACAAGTCTTGTTGATCAATGGCGCGCAGGCGACGGCCCGGTTTTTCCGAGGCCTGTTGCGCGAGGAGGACACCGCGCTGCAAACGGAACCGGACCCGCGGGAGGCGCGGGCCGCGATGGCCGCGGTGAAACCGGACCTGGTGGTCATCGAAATCCGCCAGGACGTGGACGAGGGGCTCGGGCTGTTGCAGGCCGTCCGCGACGACCGCGCGCAGACACCGGTGATCGTGGTTTCGGACGTGTGCAACCCCGAGCTCACCATCGAAGTGATGAAACGGGGGGCCTACGACATCCTCGTGGCGCCGGTGGACGCGAAGCAGGCCGGGTTCCTGATTAACGACGCGCTGAACACCGTGCGCAGCATCAAGTCGTTGAAGGCCGGGATCAACCCGAGCGCCAATGTCGCGCCGGAAACCATCGTCGGTTCCACACCCGCCATGCAGGCGATTTTCAAGATGATCGGCCAGGTTGCCTCCAGCAACGCGACGGTCCTGGTGACCGGCGAAAGCGGCGTGGGCAAGGAGCTGGTCGCGCGCGCGATCTACCGGCATAGCAACCGGAAGGGACAGCCCTACATGGCCGTCAATTGCGCGGCGATCCCCGAGAACCTGCTGGAAAGCGAGCTGTTCGGGCACGAGAAAGGGGCGTTCACCGGCGCCACGCAGGCGCGCAAGGGCAAGTTCGAGTATTGCGACGAGGGAACCCTTTTCCTGGACGAGGTCGGCGACCTGCCGCTCGGCGTCCAGGCCAAACTGCTGCGCGTGCTCCAGGACGGCGAGTTCACGCCCGTCGGCAGCAACGTGCCCGTGCGCGTGAACGTGCGCCTGATTGCCGCCACCAACAAGGACCTGGAGGCCGAAATCGCCGGGCGGCGGTTCCGCGAAGACCTGTTCTACCGGCTCAACGTCGTGCGCATCGAGGTGCCCGCGCTCCGCGAACGCAAGGCGGACATCCCCGCCATCAGCCTCGCCATCCTCCGCAAGATCGCCGCCCGGGAGGACGTGAGCGTCGTCTCCATTTCCCAGGAGGCGATGCATATCCTCGAAGGCTACTCGTGGCCCGGCAACGTCCGCGAATTGGAGAACTGCCTTCACCGGGCCGCCGTTCTCGCCACCGGCGACACGATCCTGCCGCATCACCTCCCGCAGATGATCCTCGGCATCGCGCGCACGGGCGGCAAAGGCAAGGGCGCCGTTCTCGACCAGGCCTTCGACGCCATCCTCGAACACACCCGCCAGAACGGCGGCCGCCCCGTGCTGGAGTTCGTCGAGCACGAGCTGCTGCTGCGGGTCCTGCGCGAAACCAACGGCAACCAGGTCCAGGCCTCCAAACGCCTCGGCATGGCCCGCGCCACGCTCCGCAAACGCCTCGAACAACTCGGCCTCGAAGAATCCCCCGCCGCCAATCCCTAGCGCCCCGCCCCGCCCTTCCGCATACAACTTCCCCTCCCGGTCACGGCCCGCCCATCGCCGCGAACGACCCGTCCAGCGGCGCCACCAGCACCGTCCCGTCCCGCGCAATCGCCAGCCCGTCCTCGGCGGGCACACCCGGAAGCTCCACGCGCCATTGTTCTGCGCCAGTGGCGGGAACGACTCCGCCGGCAAACCACCGGTCCCCGGGCCACCCAACGCCGTTTGCCGTCCCCAGGCTCCGCGTCCAACCATTCGCCAAAGGTGGCGATGACATCGTTGCCCGAGAGGGCGCAGGCGAAGAACCGGGCGCGTCCGACAGTCCAGGCGGGCTTGGCGAGCGCGGCGGCGGCGGCGACCTTGGGTTGTTTGTTTCCCTTCTGGGATTCGAAGTGGGCGGTGATGGCCGCCTCCAACTCCGCGCGATCCCAACCCACCAGCGCGTCAGGCACGGTGCCCTCTTTTCTGTCAATGTGGGCTTCGCGCATCGCGGGCACGACGACGGACCCGGCGTTCCAAGCGGCAAATCCGTTGGCAAGCCCGGCCAGCGTGACCGCAGCGGTCCTGGGTTCGTCAGCGGTCCCGACCGGCAGGGCGGCCACGCCGCACGCATCGCCCTTGATGAAACGGAATTCGTTCTGGTCGCCAAAAAAGCGCCACCCGCCGGCGAACAACGTGGCATCGCTGAACCGGCCCATGTAGCGCGCATACGGGCCGCTCTCCGAATCTCGTTTGCGGCTCCCGTCCCGCAGGCTGAAGGCGCCCCTCCGAATCCACAGGCTGCCCGCCGCGCTCGTGGGGAGTCCGACCGGCGAAAAACCCGCAAGTTCCGGGGTGTCGTGGCCGCCGATGCCGTTCTGCTGCCAGAGGAGGGTTCCCTCCGCGGCATCAAGGCAATACAGGTGGGCGCCATTGTTGTTGAGAAGCCCGGCGACGAAATAGGCGCGGTCGTCGTGGACGGTGACGCCCGTGGCGACGGGCCATGTGCTGGCCAGGCGCCCGAAAACGAACATCCGGCGTTCGAACGGGAACGCCTGGAAGCGCCAGAGTTCGCGGCCCGACTCGGCGTCGAGGCCATAGACATACCCGTCGCCGGACCCGGCCAGGAGGCGCCCGCGCCAGAAAGCCGGCGCCTGCTAAAGCCTGCCGCCGGTGTGGAACGTCCAGCGCTGGCGTCCATCCCGGACATCGTGGGCGCGTATGGCGCCGTCAGCCCCCGCGAACACCGCAAGGCCGCCCACCGCGATGGGTTGCGGCGGGTCGTAGGCCGTCTCGGTGGACCGGAAATTGTAGAGCGGCGCCGGGAATTTGGCGGGCTGCGTGTGCCAGAGCAGCCTGGCCACGACGCGGTCCGGCGATGATTCGACCACCACCATGCGCGTCCCGAGCAAACCGCCGCGGGCGGCTTGGGCGGCCATCGCCTGCATCGCGGCCGCGTCCGGTTCCTGGCTGATGACAAAGAACCCGGTGGCTTTGGCAATCTCGCGGGCGAGACCGCCGCCGTCCGCCACCACGCAGAGGCCGCGCGGGTTCGCGGCGCGGTTGGACAAGGCGACGAGATGCTTCGCGAGCGGGCCGCCCGATTCGGCGGCCGGTGAAGCCGGGACGAGCGCGAGCCCGAGGAGCAGGGCCGGGATGTGGCGGTTGTGCATCTTGCCCGGCTGTTTCATGCGTCCTGATGGAAGCAGCTATTGGGCATTGGCCAGTGTCGCGATGGATCGGGCGGGGAGGTTCACCTTGCACGCGCCACCCTGAACGGGGACTCCCGGCTGCGCTTCGCAATTCCGGGCGGCATCGGTGACGTAGAAGGCGAGCTGGGCGGACTCCGGCACGCCCTTGAGCGCCAGGCTGACTTCAACTGGCGCGGCGCCGTGATTCTGGAGCACGATAGCCAGGGTCTTTTTCGCGCGGTGCACATAGGCGCTGGCCGTAATCTCGCCTTCGTTGGCGGGATCGGCGGCAACGCGGCGCGCCCCGGCCGGAACGAAGCGCGAATAATGTTTTTGGATATAGAATTTCTTGGTCGGGACCAGCTTGTCGGCCGTGGGTTCGACCAGGCCGGACCGGCAGCCTTCCGAGGTGTCGAGGAACTGCCACAGGCACCAGACGGAGGCGTTGCCGTGGACGAAGGCGTTGTGCAGCATCGTCGCGAACCCGCTGAGCGACCCCTTGACGAGGCGCTTCTGCCCCTTCTTGGCGCCCTTGTCCCAGGTCGTCTCGAAGTCGTCCCAGCCGCCGCCTTCGCCGCCGGTTTCGGTCATCCAATATTCCTTGCCCGGGCAAACATCCTGCATCATCCGCGCCAGCGTCTCGGAATCGGCGCTGTCGAGCGACGATTCGATGCCGTCGGAGTAGCCGTGCGAACAGATGATGGCCAGGGCCCGTGCCGCGTCCGGGTCCTTCATGGCGGCCTTCACGAAGCTCATCTGGCGGTCCGGGAACTTGGTCATGTCCTCCGGGCCCATGATGAGGGTCTGGATGCGTCTGGCCTTGAACACGCGCCCGACCTCCGCCACGACCGCCGCAAATTCCGCGGGGGTGTACACGCAGGAATCGTACGGTTCGAAGAAGGAGAGCTCGTTCTGGATGCTGACCGCGTAGAGGTCGAGGCCGGTCTTTTTCTTGATGCCCTCGCTCCACGCGGCGAGGTAATGGGCGAAGTGCGTGTAATACTTCGGGCTCAGCCGGCCGCCGCAGGTGTTGAATCCGAACTGGGACCACTCGAGTTTCTTGCCGGGCCCCTTTTCCGCCGGTTCCTTCATCCAGTGCGGCGGGGACCAGACGGAGGCGATCAGCTTGATGCCCGGCGCGGATTTCGCGTAGGTGTTGACCAGCTCGAGCTGGCTCTTGAGCGGTTGCCGTCCGCGCACGGTGATGTCCCACGCGAACACGTCCGCGGTGATCTTGGCCGGGTCGGCCTTCATCGCGTCGGTGACGGTGGCGGGCGCCTTGTAGGGATTGTCGCCTTCGAGTACGAAGGGGTTCAGTGGCATCCGGAACAGCGCCATCCTCAACTCCTCCCCGTACAGGCGTCCCGCCTCGGGGGACGCCGCCCATTTATACACCGGGTCCGTTGAGCCGTCCTTTGGGTTCTCCTTGCCGCGCGCCTGGCATGTGCCGAACCCGTGGATCACCTGGAATTCCTTGCCGCCGTCCACTGCCACGGATGCCGCGTGCACGTCCGGGCCGGCTAGCACGATTGCGACAATGCCGGCAAAGATTCTCGGGATGTTGTTTGGGTGGTGATTCATGTTTTTCCTTTCTTGGAAGTGTTCCAAGTCGATCTTGATTTTGTCACAGAGCCGATCCGAGACAACCGATTCGCTCGAGCTTTTCCTGGCCGCTGGCGCCATGCGGATGTTCATCGGCCCGGCAAGCATCCCACAACTTCCCGCGCATGGAAGCGATTTTCCAGCCGGTGTCCCCGCGGCGCGTTGCCGTCTGCCCCGCAGCCGGGTCCGCAGCAATCCAATCCGTCGCAGCTTCGCGTGCCGGGTCGTCCAGCCCGGAACGGACAATCCCCACTACCAATCCCGCAGCACCGGAGAATCCTTTGTCCTCAACAAGGCCGCCGGCTGGCGGTCCCGCCCCTTCCCGGTCATCGTGTCGATGACCACGTCGCGGAGGTCGCCGGGAATCTCCGCGTTCCGGCCCCCCTCCGGCTTGGCCTCACGGTCGGGCCGCGGCTCGTCGCCGCCGGGGTCGGCGGAGCGTCGCGCCAGTTCGGCCCGGAGCGAATCGAGCGTCGCCAGGGCCTCGGCACGTTTCGGCGCGATCTCCCCCTCCCGTTCGGGGGTCATCTGCCGGGCGCGCGAGTAGTCGCCCGCCGCCTGCTCCGAATCGGCGATCGCCTGCGGGACGGAAGCCGGTTGCGGCGCTTTGGCCCGCGCGAGATTCTCGTCCGCCCGCGCCTCATAGGCGCGTCCGAGCGCTGTTTCCACGCGCTCGGTGAGGTCCGCGGTCTTCGGGTCGCCGGGATCGATCTCGGCCGCCGTCTGCAACCCTGTGCGCGCCTCCTCGAGCGCCGGCACGGAGCGGGCCGGCGCTCGCTCATGGGCCGCCTTGGCGAGGACCTCCTCCGCCCGTTCCTGGATCAGCGATTCCAACGCGCCATCGACCGCCGCGGCCTTTTCTTTCAGCGGCAGGTTCTCGGGCGTGAACGCAAGGGCGCCCTGGAGTTGCGGACGCGCCCGCATGAGCTGGTCGAGCTTGCCGGCCCGTTTCTCCGCCGATTGCGCCTGCGCGATCCGGCGGTCGGCGCTTTGTTCGAGCAGGCGCGCGGCGGATTCGGCGACCTCCTGGCGCTCGCGCGCCGCCTCCTCCGGCGGTTCCGGCTGGGCCAGGGCCTGGTCGTACTTGTCGAGCACCCGCTCGTGTTCCTGGACGAGCCGCGCGGTTTCCTGCTCGAGGTCGCGTTCTTTGCGGTCGTCGCCGGGCGGGTTCTGATCCGGCGCCCGCGGGGCGGCTTTCTCCATCTTCTTGTCCAGGTCCTTCCTTGCGGCGCGTGCACGCTCCAGCAGCGCGCGTTTCAGGAGTTCCCGCGCGTGCGCAAGCTGACGGAGGCCCTCGGCGTGTCCGGGATCGATGGCCAGCAACCGGTCAAGGAACTGGATGGCGTCGTTGAGCTGTTCGACGACCGCATCGAGGGCGCCGGGATTTCCAGGAAGCTCGAGTGCCCTTCCGGCCGAGAGGATGCGCGGTCCGGAAACTTCCAGGTAAAGCCGGATCAGCCCGTTGCCGGTGGTGCGCCCGTTCGCCGCCGCATCGGACCGGGCCGGTCCATGGGCCGCCAACCGGTAATAGTCGAGGGCGCGCTCGAACTGGGCGATCCGCAGTTCCGGATCGCTCTTCTCACCGAGATCCCAGCCATCCCGAAACTCGACGTTGCCGAGCTCGAAAAGGGCGCGCCCCGCGAGGACGCGGTCCGGGCCTTCCGAGACCTGTTTCCACGCGGTGCGCGCAACGGCGAGATTGCGCGCCGCGTAGGCGGCGATGCCGTAGTTGTAGAGCAGCCGGGCGTCGTCCGGTTGCCGCAACACCTCGTCGCGGAGCAGTTCGAAAGCCTCCCCCGCGCGGTCTTCGCGCAACAGCTTCGCGGCGGTCCGCGAAACCTCGCCGGCGGAGACGGGCGCGGCGAAAAGCACCAGGGCCGCCAGGGCACCGGCGGCGGCTCGAACGGCACTGGGCCCGCGCCGTTCCGGGATCACAATCGCCGCCAGCAAGGCGCAAAGCGCCAACGCCAGCGGCCATTGGAACAGCTCAACGCGGTCGGCCAGGGCCACGCCCCGCGATTTTCTCCCCAGCTCGGCGAGATCCGATTCCAGGAGGCCGGCCAGCCCGGCCCCGTCCGGCCCAAGGGGGACGTATCGTCCGCGGCCCGCCTCCGCCAATTTCGTGAGGAACGCCTCGTCAAGCCGGGTGACGACTTCCCCGCCGGAGCGGTCGCGCACGAAGCCGCGCTGGCGCCCTTTCTCCCTGCGGATCGGAATCCTGCCCCCCGCGGCGGTGCCGACGCCGGCGGTGAAAAGCCGCAGATTCTGGCGGTCGGCGGTCTGCCGGGCGATCAACACCGGGTCGCCATCGTGATCCTCGCCGTCGGTCACCACGAGCAACACGCAGGGGTCGAGACCCTTGGCGGAGGCCTTTTCCGCCGCCAGTTCAATGGCCGCTGAAAGTGAGGTGCCGCCGCGGCCCATGCTCTCCGTGTCGAGATGGTCCACGACGTACTCCAACGCCGCACGGTCGAAGGTGAGCGGCGCGACCTGGCGCGCCTCACCGGCAAAGGCGATGATCGCGACCCGGTCGCCGGAAAGCCGCGCGAACAACTGCTTGAGTCCCGCCCGCGCCACCTGAAGCCGCGAGGGATCCACGTCCTCGGCAAGCATGCTGCGCGAGAGGTCGAGCGCGACAAATAAGTCGATGCCGAGGCGGTCCACCTTTTTCTTCCGCGCCGGCAACCACGGCGAGGCGAGCGCAAGGACGGCAAAGAGCGCGGCCAGGAAAAACAACGCAACCCGCAGCCGGCCTGTCCCGCGATCCCGGACGCCGACCAATTGCGTGCGAAGGTTCTCGGAGCGGATCAGCCGGGCGAGCCGTTCTCGTCGGATCCGCCCGCCCGCCGCGGCCAGCGCCGTCAACAGGAGCAGAACCACCGGGACGGCCAGGAGCCAGAGGGGTGCGGCAAATCTCATGGCAACGGGGACCCCTTGGAGTTTCGAAGCGCGAAACCGGCGGTCAACAAGGCGAGCGCCGGCGCCGCGCACCAAGGATAGAGTTCCCGGTAGGCGCGGAACCGTTTCTCGCGGATATGCCCCTTCTCAAGGGCGTCGATCCGGGTGTAGATCGAGCGGAGGGAGTCGAGGTCGGTCGCGCGGAAGAATTGCCCCTTGGTCGTGGTCGCGATCTGGTTGAGAGGATGCTGATCCACCGGTCCGGGTGCGCCACGGCGTTCGAGGATTTCGACCGGATAAATCCGGATGCCCTCCGCCGCGACCGCTTTTGCCGCCTCCAACGGGGGCGCCCCGGTGTTGCTGAGGCCGTCGGTGACCAGGATCTGCACCTTGGAGACGCCGTCCGATTGCTTGAGCATCCGCCCGGCCGCCAGCATCGCGCTGCCGACCGCGGTGCCGGAGCTGGTCCGCGCCTCGGCAAGGGTCTCCAACGCGAACTCGTGGTCAAGTGTGAGGGGGCTCACGAGGTACGCTTTTGCGGAAAAGCCGACGATGCCGACGCGGTCGTTGGGCCGTGACTTGAGGAACTCGCCGGTCACCCGGTGGAGCGCCGCGAGCCGCGTGGCCTTGCGTCCGTCGATCACGAAATCGGGGGTGTCCATCGACGACGAGAAATCGAGCACGAGCACGATGTCGATGCCCTTGGATTCGTCGAACTGCTGCCCCTTCTCGACGCGCGGACGGGCGAGGCTGAGGATCAGCAGGGCGGCCGCGCCGAGTTCGAACGCCCGGAGGAGTTTGCGCGGATGGATCCGCGGCGTCCGCGCGGCGGCCCTCAGAAGGTCAACCGAGGAAAAGCGGACCGCGACCGGGCGGCCCGTATGCCCCAGCAGCCACGCCGCGAGCGGCAGCAACAGCAGGAGCAGCAGGAACCAGGGATCGGCGAAGCTGAATTTCATGGCGCTCCCGCCTGCCGCGCCGTGCCGCCGGGCCTGAACGCGCCCGCGGGGTTCGACGCCGGGCCGGCGGCGTCCGCGAGCCTTTGGGTGATGGCGCGCACCAGGGCAATCGCAAGCCGCACCAGATCGTTGGCCTCGCCGCGGTCCATCGGGCGCCCGGCCCATTTCGTCGGCTCGCACCGCCATGCGGTCTCGCGGAGCCATTCCCGCTCCGGCATCTCGAGAAAATCGATCCCGGGCAGCCGCGCGGACAATTCGGATGCGGTGAGCTTCGAGCAGGGTCCGGCGCCCGTCTCCTCCAAGTAGCCGCGGAGGATGCCCGACAACCGGAGGGCGAACTCGTCCGGCGCCTCGTCCCGCCAGAGGCCCGGGAGCTCCTGCAGCAACCGGATGGCGTGCTCGCCCGGAATCCGCCGTGCGGCGCGGCGGCGCGCCTCCGCGAGCCGCCGCCGCAGCCACCGGGCCGCGAACCAGAGCGCCACCGCGGCGCAGACGATTCCCGCCCAGGCCGGGGCGCTTTTCCACCATTCCCACGGAGGATGAATCATCCGCAGGTCCTCGATGATCGGCAGCGCCGGGGAATCGTTCATGGGGGCGGAGGAAGTTTATCGATGGGCGCGGCGCAGCTCGAAGAACCGGCGGATCGACCGTTCGAACGGGTGTTCCGTATCCACCGGGATGATCCCCGCCCGGCACCGGCGGATCTGGTCCCGCGTCGATCGGATGCGTTCCGCCGCATCCCGGGCGAAATGGGCGCGCACCCGCGGGTCGCCCGTATTGATCTCGAGGGTTTCGCCCGTCTCGGCGTCGGCGAAAGCGATCCAGCCCGCGTCGGGCAGTGCGGTTTCGGCGGGGTCGGCCACATGCACCGCAATGAGGTCGTGGCGGGCGGCGGCCACCCGCAGCGCGGACTCGTAGTATGAGGTGAGGAAATCGGAGAGCAAGAAGACGATCGCCCTCCGCCGGAAGACATGGTTGAGCGCCCCCAGCATCCGGGGGATGTCCGTGCCCTGTCCCGAGCATGGATGGTACAGAAGGTCGCGGAGGCAGCGCATCGCGTGCTGCTGCCCCTTGGCCGGGCGGACGATCCTCTCCACGCGGTCGGTGAACAGCATGAGCCCGACGCGGTCGCCGTTGCGGACGGCGCTGAACGCCAGGAGCGCGGCCACCTCGGCGATCCGGAACCGCCGGGAGCGCTCGCCGGAACCCCACGAATCCGACGCGCTGCGGTCGGCGGCAAGGACGACGGTCAGTTCCCGTTCCTCGCGGAACAGCCGGATGAGCGGGGTGGAAACCCTCGCGGAAACATTCCAATCGATCCGGCGCGCGTCGTCGCCATCCTGGTATTCGCGGAACTCCTCGAAATCCATGCCCTGTCCCTTGAAAGCCGAGCGGTAATTCCCGGCGAACGCCTCGGTGGCCAGTTGGTTGGTCCGCAGGGCGAGCCGACGGATCGAACGAAGCAACTCCGGGGGAACGGACTGGAAACTCATGGCCGTTGGATCACGGGACCTGCACGCAATCGAGAAGGCGGCGCACGATCTCGGCGCTGGTGACCTCCTCGGCCTCGGCTTCGTACGTCAAGAGGATGCGATGGGCCAGGATCGACGGCGCAATGGCCTTAATATCCTCCGGAATCACATAAGCGCGGCCCTGCAACAGCGCCTGGGCGCGCGAGGCCATCGCCAGGTTGATCGACGCCCGCGGCGACGCGCCGAAACGGACAAGCGCCCCGAGCCGCGCGTCGGCCTCGCCGGGACGGCGCGTCGCCGTCACCAGTCGCACGATGTAATCCTTGAGCGGATCCGAAAGCGTGATCGAACGGGCCGTCCTGCGCAGGGCCAGCGACTCATCCACCGTGAGGATTGTATCGAGGCGCTCCTTGGCCCGGCCGTCGGCAACGAAATCCATGATCCCGCGTTCCTCTTCCGGAGTCGGATAGCCAACGAGGACCTTCAACATGAACCGGTCGAGCTGCGCCTCGGGCAGGGGGTACGTCCCCTCGCTTTCAATCGGGTTCTGCGTGGCGAGAACGAGGAATGGGTCGGGCAGCGGGAATGAGGTGTCCCCAATCGTGACCTGCCGCTCCTGCATCGCCTCCAACAACGCGCTCTGCACCTTCGGGGCCGCGCGGTTGATCTCGTCGGCGAGCAGCACATGGCAGAAAACAGGACCGAATCGCGTCGAGTATTCCGCCGTGCGCGGATTGTAGACCAGCGTGCCGACAACGTCCGAGGGCAGCAGGTCGGGGGTGAACTGGATCCGGTGAAAACTGGCGTGCAGAACGGAGGCGAGCGCCTTCACCGTGGTCGTCTTGGCCAGGCCGGGGACGCCTTCCAGGAGGACATGGGAATTGGTGAGAAGCCCGATGAACAGGCCGTTCACCAGCTCCGCCTGGCCGACCACGGCGAGCGCTATCTCGTCCCGCGCCCGCCCGATGAGTGCCGCGGCCTGCTCGACCGTCTGGAGTGATGGAGTGGAGGACATGCTCCATACACTACAGGGTTTATCGTTGGGGGTTAATCCCGATGTTCGCGTAGGGTCCATGACACTTGACATCCCACTTCATGGCCTTCCTGCAATTCGCCCCCATTGATCACGCCTATTACCGCGCTCCGCAATCTCCGTCCCGCTATCGTTGGGGCTTCCAGCGAATTGAGATCCTGTTTGAGCCAGCGAAGGTCCCGGCTCCCGATGGTCATCGGGATGCCGGGATGAGAGACCCGTGATGCCGCGTGCGGACAGGATGTCGGCACCCCCTTCGGGATTCGTCCCGTACTTCGCTGATGTGATTCCGTTCCCCTCTTGGCGGCTTTGCGTCTTGGGTCCGGCAGAGGCCGGACGGGCGTGAGATTCCCAAACTCCATTCTCAGCGTCCCAGCACCCAAGAGCGAGGATTCCCCCCATCCTGTGAATCCTGTTCATCCTGTCGCGGACTCTCCGGTATTCACCCGAATCTTCACAATCCGGTCCTTCCCTGTTTCGGCAGAGTCTTGGGGAAGACTCTGAGGCCCGCCGCCGTAAAGAGTTGCCGCTGGTGTTCGTCTAATGAATAAACTGGAATCGCAAGGAGGGCCACCCATTCGGCGGCTGGCGGACTGCCGCCATCCTCTTCTTCGCTCGACACTGCACCTTCATGCGGCCATCATGAACCGCAAGGGATAGTCCCCGATGCCGCGCTTTCCTCAAACCGAGTATTTCCGGCACGCTCGCCAGCGGCCCGACCGGGCCGCAATCAGGGACGAGTGGGTTGAGCGCGTTATCGCTCATCCAGAATATGAAGAGACCCAGACTGATGGGCGGATTCGCCGCTGGGCACGGATTTCTGACTTTGACAACCGGGCATTGCGAGTTATCCTGCTCGCGGA
>CAYSZK010000045.1:0-28597 GCA_964435495.1 uncultured Verrucomicrobiales bacterium | reverse complement strand
GGTTTGAGCATGATTTCGGCGCTGGCAGACCCCGAAAATAGAAACTTGGGCTAAAGCTGAGCCGATGAGAAGAATCGCACCAAGAAACAGCGCAATGAACAGGTATCCGAATGGAATTGCGGTGCGAATCATGGCGCTCTGTGTTTAGCCGAACGCCAGCCATCAGCCAAGTGCGGTTCCTGCTCCGCAGGAAACATGACGCCGCGCAGGCTGCGGCGTGTAGCACTTTGGCTGAATGGCATGGTCGGCTTTCTCTCCGTCTTCTGCCGATGAAACACGGCAATTCCGTAGGATAGTTCCAGGGAATCGACCTCCCGCGTCAGTTCCCTCCAGATATGTGGGAAATCCATTCTGAAAACCGTATTCAACACCTTCCTGTTCGGTGCGCGAAAGAATGTTTCGATCCTGTGCATGGAGAAACCATGCGACCGATAGAAGGTCGTCTGGTCAGTGTGGTAGTTCTGGTGAAACACGTCCGGGTAAGCCTTGACCGCAAGCCGTCCCCATTCGCCTGAATCAGGGATCACGTCGATCACAAAGAAATGTCCGCCGGGCTTAAGCGCTCGCATGACTTCGGCAAGTCCTGGCAGGCAATCGGCTGTCCCAAAGAAGTAGGCGAACCGAGCATACGCCAGGTCAACGCATCGGTTGGGCAGCGGGATGTCTTCCGCCGAAGCCGCAAGCACACTGATTTTACCGCCGGTGATCTGAGAGAAGCGTGCGAACATCTGGCGCCGTAATCGCGTGTCTGGTTCGACCGCAATGACGTGTGCGGCGTCATGGGCAAACCACGCGGAATGGAAACCGGAGCCCGCGCCGACGTCGAGTACCGTTCTATCCTTCCACGGCGCAATTCTGCCGATGAGTTCTTCCACTTTGCGCTCAGGATCGGTGCACCGATTCAGCCATTCATAGGCGTCCGCGCACACTGCGCCTGGGTATGGGTATTTGACTTCGTCCATATCTGTCCTTGCCGTCCACGGTGGCTCACGGCTGCCCGTGGCGTGGCTCCTGCTCCGCAGGAGGCGTGACGCGGGCAGCCGTTGAGTCGGCCGCATTGTTCGCATTATTTTGGATTTCTAATCTCTTGGCCCTCTGTCGCTCAACTTCTTGTTCCCAATATCCTTCCATCCTTTGCTTCATCTCTGCAATTCTTGCCTTTGTTGGCTCATCTCTTGCGGGGAACCCGGGGGAATCTGGATGATCCAACTCCCACGATACGAGGGAATCAATGAGTCCTCCATCAGCTTTTGGGGTGGCCAGGGGTATTTAAAACGTGGGTGTACACATGCCTGCCCTTCGTGGTGAAAATTTCCCCGTCCGCGGGCTCGACTGGGATCGCCGCCGAGATGACCCGCGTGATAGGGTCGGAGAAACTCGGCGCCCACCGCGGCTTTACCTCGTTTCAGGCGAGAAGATGGGCATCACCAGACCCCGCACGCGCCTGGCGATTCCTCAAGACATCGATCACTCGGCTGTTCGAGCGGCATGCCCGCGGCCTTCCGGAAACCTGGCGTTTCCGGGGCACTCCTCGCCGTGCGGCCCGGTCCTTTAGCGTCCGCCACTCCCGGCGGCCCGCTCCCGCGCCCGCTGGAACATCGCCAGCGTCTTCAGGCGGGACTCGGCATGGTCCACGATTGGCGCTGGATAGCCCGGGGGCCGCGCGCCCGCCTCCCACGGGGCGTGGATCGCCGTGGCGCTCCAATCGCGCAGTTCCGGAACCCATTGGCGCAGGAACGCGCCGTCGGGATCAAACTTCCGGCTTTGGCTCACTGGAGAAAAGATGCGGAAATACGGCGCGGCATCCGTGCCCGTTCCAGCGCTCCACTGCCAGCCGCCGTTGTTGGAGGCGAGGTCGCCATCGACGAGCCGCTGCATGAACAGTTTTTCGCCCCACCGCCAGTCGATGCGCAGGTCTTTGGTGAGAAACATCGCCACGATCATCCGGAGGCGGTTGTGCATCCATCCGGTCCCGTTCAACTGCCGCATGGCCGCGTCCACGATGGGATATCCCGTCCGCCCCGCCTTCCATGCTTCAAACTTTTCCCCATCGTTCTCCCATTCCAAGGCGTCATACTCCGGCCGGAACGCGCCCCTGGCCACGTGCGGGAACGCCCCGAGAATCTGCGCGTAAAATTCGCGCCACACCAGTTCGCTCACCCATTTGTCGAGGCTCTTGCGTCCCGCCGGGTCCGCGTCTTCCCCCGCCCGGCGCGCCGCGTGGAAGATCGTCCGCGGCGATATCGTGCCAAACCTCAGGTGCGGCGACAAACGGGACGTGCCCTCGACCGCCGGAAAATCCCGGTCTCCGCCATACCGCGCCGCCGGCCCGGCGAGGAACCGTTTCAGGACGTCCCGCGCCGCGCGTTCGCCCCCCTCTGGAATCCGGGCCGCCAGCGTCCAACCCACCCCTTCGAGTGTCCGCATGCCGCAACCCAGCGTCTCGGGCACGCGCCCCTTCCCCTGGAAGCGCGGCAACACCGGCGGCTTGGGCTGGGCGAGCCAGGACTTCGAATAGGGCGTAAACACGGTGTAAACCCCGCCCGCCTGGGTCCGAACCTCCGCGGATTCGTGGATCACCTGGTCTTTGAATGTCCGGGTCTCAAAGCCGTGCCGTTCCCCCGCCTCCGCCACCGCCCGGTCGCGCGCCACCGCGTACGGGGAGTAATCCCGGTTCCAATACACCGCCGTGGCCCCGGTCTCCGCCACCAGCCGCGGCAGTTCGTCCACGGGATTGCCTTCCCGCAACACGAGCCGCGAGCCCGCCGCCGCCAGATTGCGCTCCAGCGAGGCGAGGCAATCCAATAGAAACGCCAGCCGGGGCGCGCCCATGTCGTCCCGCCGCAAAATCGCCGGATCGAAGCAAAAGACCGGGATCACGGTGTCCGCGTTTCGCGCCGCCTCGTGCAACGCCGTGTTGTCCGACAGCCGCAAATCCCGCCGGAACCAATGGATCACCCGTCTTTCCGCCATACGCAAACCGGACTCTACCCACAAAAGCGGCCATCGCCAGTCCCGCCCCTGCGCGCCCCGCCGCGAGGTCGTCTCGCGCATTCGCAGCGTCGGCCACGTCGTCCCGCCCCTGCGCGCCCCGCCGCGAGCCATGCTTGGATTCTCCCCAGCGTCCGCAACCTGGCCCTTGCGCACCGCGATTGTACGGCTGAGGGGGCGCCGCCGCTCCCGATGCGCCGCCGCCTGCGTTGCCAGGATTTGGGAGGCGGCCTCCACCCGGCACATTCCCCTTGCCAAACTCCCTAAGCCGGTTAGACTTCCATCAAAATAGCGAGGGGTATTGATTAGAAAGACGCCAACTGCCGACGGCCGGATTGTAGCAGCGCTGCTGCTTGCGTCCGCCGTTTGTCCCGGCCCGGTCCGCGGCGCCGTCACCACGGTCACCCCGCAGGACAAGGCGCTCACCGTCCAGATGGAGGCCGCGACCAAGGGCAAGTTCGCCTCGGCGTTTGGTTGGAAGCGCGACATCATCACCACCCACTTCTGGATTGGGCCGAACAAGAACACCTTCACCTCCACGGTCAACTACGACAGCGCCTGGGACCAGACCTGGCACGAAAACTTCGGCGGCACCGACGACCCTTCCAAGCGCAAGGGGTACCGCCCCAAGAGTTTCGTTCCCACACTGAACCCCTTCTACGTCGCGCTTCCCTTCAATGACGTCGCCTTCCACGACAAGGCCAGGAAATGGGTCCCGTGGTTCCAGCGCGATTTCGTCAAGCGCTACCAGTCGGTCTGCAAAGGCAAGTGGGTCGCCGTCCATTACCGCGGCCGGTTCGCCTTCGGCACCTGGGAAGACGTCGGCCCCTTCCGCGTGGACAACGCCGAGTACGTCTTTGGCAACGGTCCCGTCAACACCCCCACCGGCGCCGGGCTCGACGTCTCCCCTGCCCTGCGCGATTATCTCCGGCTCACCGGCAAGAACAAATGCGACTGGCGCTTTGTCGAGGCGTCCGAGGTCCCCTACGGCCCCTGGATTCGTTACGGCGAACTCGCCCTGATCCTCAGCGAAATCCGCGACTCCAAAAAGGAGGGCAAGGAACTCCCGCCCGCCGCGGAAAAAATCGAGGACGAAATCGTCAAACGCGGCATGTGAGGCGCCGCATCGCCGCCACCGCCGCCCCCATGTCCGCCTCCCGGTAAAGGGACGTCCCCGCCACCAGCACGTCCGCTCCCGCCTCCGCGCAGCGCGCCGCCTCCGCCAACGCCACGCCTCCGTCCACTTCGATCCGCCACGCCCACCCCCCCGCCGACCGCGCCGCCGCCGCCTCCCGCACCTTCGGCAACACGTCCTCCCGGAACGCCTGCCCGCCAAACCCCGGCTGCACGGTCATGCACAAAAGCAAATCAATGTGGCCAAAAAACGGGCGCGCCCCGTCCAGCGGGGTGCCCGGATTCACCGCCAGCCCCGCCTTCGCTCCCAACGCCCGAATTTGCCCGAGCGTCGCCCCAATGTCGTGCTCCGCCTCCACATGCACCGTCAGCACGTCCGCCCCCGCCTTGAGGAACGGCTCCACGAACCGGTCCGGGCGCCGCAGCATCAAATGCACGTCCAGCGGCATCCGCACCGCCTTGCGCACCGCCCCCACCACCGCCGGGCCGAACGTCAGGTTCGGCACGAACTCCCCGTCCATGATATCCACGTGCAGCCAATCCCCGCCCGCGGTCTCCGCACGCGCCGCCGACTCCGACAGCCGCCCGTGGTCCCCCGCCAGCAACGACGGCGCCACCAGGACCGGGTGCATCGTCACCCCTCCGAGTTCCGGCCCTTCGGACGCTGGATCAGCTCGATCTCGTAACCTTCCGGCGCGTCGAGGAACGCAATCACGCTGCCCGACGAGGTCGCCGTCGGGCCGTCGCTGAACGGATAGCCCTTCGCCGCGGCGTGCCTGCCAAACGCCTCCATGTCCTCCACCTCAAACGCCAGATGCGTCAAGTCCGGCTGCACCTTCACCGGACCGCTCGGCGCGTAATGGGAAATCTCGATCTCCTCCTCGCTCCCCGGCGCCTTGAAAAACACCAGCTTGGAACCGCGCGGCGATTCGTGCCGCCGCGTTTCCTCCAGGCCCAAAACCTCCCGGTAAAAGGCCGCCGTCTTCTCCAGGTCGTCCACCCGGTACCGCGTATGCAAAAGTCTCTTGATCATCGCGGGCACTCTACCGCCCCGCGCGCCCCGCGTCGAACGGGAAGTGTGTCCGCGTGGCCCCCCCAACCCAGGCGCCCCGCGCACGGGCGAAGCAACGCGGGCGCCGCCCGCGCGCCAGGGACGGTCTGGATTCGGGGAAACCGCTCACCCCTCGAACCGGGGCTCCATCTTCGCCTTTTGCTCCGGCGTCAGCAACGACTCCAGAAACTCCCGCATCTCCTCCCGCCGTTCCACATGCTCCGGCCCCTTCTCGTCCAGGTGCTTCAAAAACGCCTCCCGCTGCCCGCGCAGAATGCCTTCCACCTTCGCCTTCTGATCCCCGTCCAGTTTCAAATCCCGCGCCAACCGCTCCGCCTCCGCCGTCACCATCAGGAAACCCCTCGGGTCCCGTCCTTCCGGCCCGCCCCGCGCCTCAAACTCGACCTTCTGCTCCGGCTTCAACACTTCGAGGATTCTCAGCCGCGTCTCCGCCCCAAGCTTCCGCATCGCCTCCCCGTCCTCGCGCCGCTCCCCCATTCCCTTCCCGTGCGTTTCACGAAAACGCTTCTCCACCTTCTCCCGCTGCTCCGGCGTCAGCTCCAGATGCCGCGCCAGCCGCTCCATCTTTTCACGCGCCTCGCCCGGCCCGCCCGGCCCGCCAGGCCCGCCAGGGCCGCCCGGACGGCCAGCCGGATCGTGCCGGAACCCGCCCTGGCGCAAATCCTTCTTTCTCTCCCCGCGCTCCATCGGCCCGTGCCCCGGCGGCAGCCCATGGTGCGGAGGCCCGCCCGGATGCTGCATCGCCATCGGCGGCGGACCCTGCGGCGGCATCGGGGGCGCGACCGCGCCCGGCGCCGGTTTAGGCGCCCGCGCCGAACCCGCCCAGTACCCCAGCCCCAGCCCGCCCATCATGATTGCCAGACTTCCCGCCACATAACCAAGCATCGCGTTCATGAAGCCATCAACCCCGGCCCCCCCGAAAAGTTGCGTGCGCCCGGCGAGTTCCGCATGCCGCGCGTCTGGAATGCCCTCAACAAAAGTGTTACGGCGGTGCCATTTGTTGTTGATGCCCCAAACCGCCGCCTGCGCCAAGCAACGCCGCCAAAGCCGCCCCCAGCCGCTCCCGCGCCCGCCCAAGCCCGCCCACAAACCGCAGGAACGCCGCCGCCTCCCCCGGCCGCGCCGCCAACCGCCACGCCAACCGCGCCGGCGTGCTCCGCTGCCGTTCCATGTCCCACGCCGCCGCCAACGCCCCGGACGGCAGATCGTCCAAAGCCGTGTCGCTGACCGCCCGCACGTGCGCGAACGGAAGTTTCGCGCGCTCCACCACGGGCGCCATCCCGGCCGATTCCATGTCGCATGCCGCCGCGCCCGTCCGCTCGCGCAAAGCCACCTTCTCCCACGCCGACGCCGCCACCCCCGCCACGCACGCAATCGTCCCCACCCGGCAATCCGCCGGAATCACAAGCCCCGGCCACCGCGCCGCGTCCACCACCACGTCCCCCACCCGCAACGCCGCATCCAGGCCGCCGCCAAACCCCGCCAGAATCACGCCCGCCGGACGGAACGCCTCCACGGCGGACGCCAGCGAGCGGCCCGCCGCCGTGGCGCCCGTTCCGCCCGCAAACGCCACAATCGCGGTCCCGCGCACGGCGCCGCGCGCGGCCTGGCCGATGCCCGCGCGCACGGATTCCCGCCCCTCGATTTTCCGGAGAAACGGCGCCGCCTCGAAGGGCACCGCAAACTGAACCAGCACCGGCCCCGTCACCGCGCGCCCATCTCTCCGGAACCCGCCCCGCGGTTCCAGCCAAACAGGCCGCGCCCGCGGATGCGCTCCACAACGGCCGCCGGGGTCATGGCTTCCCACGCCGGGTCCCCGGCCTGGAGGAGCGCCTGCGCTTCGTCGCCGCGGAACCGCATCACCGACTCGTCCCAGCCCTCCAACGCTTCGATGCCGCCGCTCTCCAACAGGTGGCCGTAAAACCGCTGAAACCCGGGCGGCGTCCGGAAATTCTCCGCCGTGACCAGGACGCCGTCCCGCGTGCGCGCCGGATAGACGTAGATTTTCACGGAGCTTTTCAACAACCGTCCAAAACCTTCGAGCAACCCGCCCTCAAGCTGTTCATACGCCCCGTGCTCGAACAACCCCTTCAACTCCATGATTCCCATCGCGAACCCCAGCATGCCCCGCTTGAACCGGTTGAACCACGCGCTCAACCGGAAGTATTCGTCGAAGTCCGAAAGCATCACGTCACAACCCAGGGCCTGGAGTGTGTCCAACCGCGCCAGCAAATCCTCCCTGGCAATGCCCCCATGCGCGTCCGGTTCCATCCGCGAGACGGGAATCTCCATCAGCACCGCCGGCGCCGCGCCGCCCACCTCGGGCGCCTCCGCAAACCGCGCGCGGGCGCACTTCAAAATGTCCAGATGCGCCAGTGTCACAGGCGCATACCGCCCGCGCAAGACGAGCACGGGCTTTTTGTAAAGAATATCGGAGGGCTCCCGCGGCGCGCCCGCGGCATCCACCACCACCGCCCGCGCCAGCTTCGCGCGCACCAGCCCAAAATGAAGCCACCGCTTGTCCCGGCCCTCGAACGCCGGCCCGGCGAAGCGGATGAGATCGATCTCGATCCGCCCCGCCGCAATGCCTTCGCCGAGGCCCGCCAGCAACCGCTCGGGATCGTTCCAATGGAACAGCGCGCCATGAAGCAGGTTCACCCCGGCCAGGCCGAGCGCATGCTGCTGCGCCGTGTTCCCGGCATCCCACAGCCGCACGTGCATCCGGACATCGCTGGGAAGCGCGCCCGGCGCCGTCTGAAACCGCACCCCCATCCAGCCGTGCCCGTCGGCCGGATGCCGGTGGCTCCGCGCCGCCACCGTGTCCGCAAACACAAAAAACGACGTCCGCCCCCCGCGCTGCCCCGCCAGCCTTTGGACCAACAGACGGTACTCATGGTCCAGCATCTCCTCCAGCCGCTGCTCGCACACGTAACGCCCGCAGGCTCCGTAGATCGCGTCGCTAAACGCCATGTCATACGCCGACATGCTCTTGGCCACCGTGCCCGCCGCCCCGCCCACCTGGAAAAACCAGCGGGCCACCTCCTGCCCCGCCCCGATCTCGGCAAAGGTCCCGTACTTCTCCGCGTCCAGGTTGATCGCAAGGGCTTTCCGCCCCGCCACCCCCTCCTCCGCCATCGCCAGACCCGTCACTCCTTCACCCCGGCCCCGCGCGGTTTCTTTCCAGCCCCCTCCAACCCCGGTTCCCCGGTTGCACCGCCGTCCCGCCCTGTCCGCAGTTCCACCAGGAACAGGCCATACGTGAGAAGCCACAAACCCAGCGCCCGGAAAAAGGCGGCGTGACTGTCCACCCCGGCCGACGCCCGCCCAAAACAGCCGCAGGACACGTCAATCCCCCGGACGACCGCGGTATATAAAACAATCAGAAAACTGAGAAAAAGCGCCATGGCGCACACCAGCCCGCCCCGCCGGAACCGGTCCCACGCCAGCCCCGCCGCCGCCGCCAACTCCAGCCACGGCACCCAGTACGCCAGGACCAACACCAGCGCGTGCGGAAAAAGCCGGTAGCCATGGAGGTCCCGGATGAATTGGTCCGGATCGGCCACTTTCACCAGCCCCGCCCACGCCAGCACCGCCGCCACCCCCCACAGCAGCAGCCGGCGAACTGGCCCAGGTTTCATCCCGTTCATGGCGCCCCTTTCTTCCACGCGTCCCATCCGCCCTTTAACAAAAAGACCGGCTCAATCCCCGCCCGCCGCAACCGCGCCGCCACCTCCCGGCCCGACTCGCACCCCAGGCTGTCGCAATACACCACAACCCGCCGCTCGGGCGACCACGCCTCGAACACCGCCGGCAACAACGCGTCCCATTCGTCCTCGTTCAACAACAGCGCGCCCTCGATGTGCTCCGCGTCGAACTTCTCCCGCGGCCGCGCGTCCACCCACAACACCGACCCGCCCCACTCCCGCACCACCGCCAGATCGCGCTCCCACAGAAACGGGTCCGCACCCCAGCCGTCCCGGGGCGGATGCGCCAAGGCCGTCAAGATCGCGCACGCCGCCGCACACGCCGCCAACACCGCCCCCTGCCCCATCCATGATCGCCGCAAGTCCATGCCCGTCTCCTTCCTGCCGAAACCAAACAACGCCAACCCCGCCCCGTCAACCCCCGCCCTCGCCCAGCGCCTCCGCGCACCGGCGCGCCAAATCCAGAAGCCGCGGCACGCTCCCCGCCCGTTCCGCCGCGTCAATCAGGTTCTCCAGCCCCGGACGCATGTGCGCCAGAAACGCGCTCTTGCCCTTCACCAGCCCCAGAAATCCATACGCGCCCAGCGCCTGCATCAGCCGCTGCGCCGCCCCCTCCAAAAACGCCCGCCGCAACGCCTCCGCCTCCCCGCCGCACAACCCCCGGTAATACTCCAGCAACGACGCCCGCTCTTCCCATGTGAACACCACATACGGGTCATACAGCAACGACGCCACGTCGTACACCTCCGCCCCGCGCCGCATTCCCTGGAAATCAATCAAGAACGCGCTCCCGCCACGGACCATCACGTTGTGCGACTGGAAATCCCGGTGCACAAACACCGCCGCCCGCGCCTCCAAGCGCCCCGCCATCGCCCCCAGCTCCGCCTCCAACGCCTCCGCCTCCCCCGCCCCAAGCACAATCCCGCAGCGCCGCTCCACGAAATTCTCCAGAAAATAGCGCCGCTCCCACGCGTAGAGCCGCGCGTCAAATCCCGGCATCGTCCGCAGCCCGGCCGCCGCCTCCGACCCCATTCCCCGCTCATGCAACACCCGCACGGTCTCCAGCGCCGAATGCCACAACCGCTCCCGCTCCGGCCATGGCCGCAGCCGCCACCCGTGCAAATCCTCCCCCCCCAAATCCTCCACCCAAACCACCCGCCGCGCGCCGTCCTCATGCAGGACCGCAGGGACCCGCACCCCCAGCCCGCGCAGAAACCGCGCGATCTCCACGAACAGGACGTTCTCCTCCCGCTCGTCGGAGTAATGCATCACCACCACGGGCGCGTCCCCGTTGCCCGAAACCGCCCGGTAAAAGGCGCGGCCCGACCCCCCCTTCTCCACCGCCGCCAGCACAGGCGTCTCCCGCCACGCCATCACCTCGCGCGTCAATCGCGCCAGTTCCTCTTCCGCGAGCACCATAATTCTCCCGCACATCTACCCCCGGCGCCCCGCCCGCGCCAGCAAAAGACGAAGGGCGCGCGGAATCGACATTCCGCCGCGCGCGCGATGCCCCGGCCCCGTGGCCGCGCCGCACGTCCGCCACGCTGCTAATCCTCAATCGCCCGAATCTTCGCCACCACCGAGAAATCCTCCAGGGTCGTCGTGTCCCCCTTCACTTCGCCGCCCGCCGCGATCTCTTTCAGCAGCCGCCGCATGATCTTGCCGCTCCGCGTCTTTGGCAGGGTCTCGGTGAAATGGATGTCGTCCGGCTTCGCGATCGCCCCGATCTCCTTCGCCACATGCAGCCGCAGCTCCTCCCGCAGCGCCGCGTCGCCCGCCACCCCCGAGCGCACGGTCACAAACACCACCAGCGCCTGCCCTTTCAACGCGTCCGGACGCCCCACCGCCGCGGCCTCCGCCACCTTGGGATGGCTCACCATCGCGCTCTCCACCTCCGCCGTGCCCAGACGATGCCCCGAAATATTCAACACGTCGTCGATCCGGCCCACGATCCAGAAGTAGCCGTCCTTGTCCCGCCGCGCGCCGTCCCCCGTGAAATAACAACCCTTGATGTCGCTCCAATAAACCTGTTTGTAGCGCTCCGGGTCCCCGTAAAGCCCACGCAACATCGACGGCCACGGCTTGCGGATCACCAGTTTGCCCCCCGCGTTGCGCGGCACCTCGGCCCCCTCGTCGTTCACCACCGCCGCGTCCACCCCGAAGAACGGCAGCGTGCCGCTTCCCGGCTTCAGGGGCGTCGCCCCCGGCAACGGCGTGATCATGTGCGCCCCCGTTTCCGTCTGCCACCATGTGTCCACAATCGGGCAGTGCTTCCGCCCAATCACCCGGTGGTACCACATCCACGCCTCCGGATTGATCGGCTCCCCCACGCTCCCCAGCAGCCGCAGGCTCGAAAGATCGTGCTTGGCCGGCCATTCCTCGCCCCATTTCATGAACGCCCGGATCGCCGTCGGCGCCGTGTACAAAATGCTCACCTTGTGCCGCCCGATGATGTCCCAAAACCGGTCCGGCGCCGGATGATTCGGCACGCCTTCATACATCACCGTCGTGCATCCGTTCGCCAGGGCCCCGTACACGGTGTAACTGTGCCCCGTCACCCAGCCCACGTCCGCCGTGCACCAAAAAATGTCCTCCTCCTTGAGGTCGAACACGTACTTCGCGCTCATCGCAACGCCCAGCAGATAACCCGCCGTGCTGTGCAGGATTCCCTTCGGCTTGCCCGTGCTCCCGCTCGTGTAGAGCACAAAAAGCGGATGCTCCGAGTCCAGCTTCGCCGCCGGGCACGCGTCGGAAACCGCCCCCATCTCCTCGTGCCACCACACGTCCCGCCCCGCCACCATCGGGGTCTCGCCCCCCGTCCGGCGCAGGACAATCACCCGCTCCACCGTCGGCGCCGCCACCACCGCCTCGTCCACCGCATGCTTCAGCGGCGATGCCGCGCCGCGCCGGAACCCGCCGTCCGCCGTCACCACCAGCCGCGCCCGGCAGTCGTTGATCCGGTCCTTCAACGCCGCCGCGCTGAACCCCCCGAACACCACGCTGTGCACCGCGCCAATCCGCGCGCACGCCAGCATCGCCACCGCCGCCTCCGGAACCATCGGCAGGTAGATCACCACCCGGTCCCCGGCCCCAACCCCGTGCTTCTTGAGCACGTTCGCAAAACGGCACACCTCGCGATGCAATTGCAGGTAGGTGATCGTCCGGGTGTCGCCCGGTTCCCCCTCCCAAAGAATCGCCGCCTTGTTCCGCCGCGGACCCGCCACATGCCGGTCCAGGCAGTTGTGGCTCAGGTTGATTTTCCCGCCCACAAACCATTGCGCAAACGGCTCCTTCCAGACCAAAACCTTCCGCCACTCCTTGAACCAGTCCAAATGCTCCGCCGCCGCCTTCGCCCAGAACTTTTCCGGGTTCTTGATCGACTCCCGGTACATCCGCTCGTACGCGGCCATGCTCCCAAGATGCGCCCCGGCCGAAAATTCCTTGGATGGCTTGAATACGCGTTTCTCCAGCAGGTGCGACTCGATGTTGGTGGCCATATCCTTTCTCCTTGGTTCACGGGGAAGGCGCCGCCGCCCCGGGCCCCGGCGCCACGCCGGGCCCGCGGAGAGGCGCCAGTTGCCGGTAGCTGTCCGCCGCCGCCAGCAGCATCCAAGGGCCGGTCACGAAACATCCCGCAAACCCGCCCAGGAACAGCAGCATCGGCAGCAGCCCCGGCTCGCTCTTCATCTCCGGAAAAAAGCCCTCCGCCCACAAGGCCGCGGCCGCGGGCACAAACCACGCCAACGCCACCAGCGACAACACGGTGAACAACCACGCCAATTGCGGAATGTTGCGCGCCGCCATCCGGATGCTCTCCTCCACCGCCTGGATCACGTTGGTCCGCACCCGGTCCGCAATCAAGAACTCCACATACCACAGCAGCGTCCCCACCACGATAAACAAGGTCGCCCCCACCACAGCCCACGCCCCCAGCACCACCCAGTCCGCCCCCTCCGGCATCGTGCCCACAGTCGAAACCCTCTGGACAATCCCCCAGCACCCCGCCGCCGCCAGCACCAGCCAGACGATCATCACCACGAAAAACAGCAGCCCCTTGATCCACTGGGACAGCACCGCGGGCAACGGTATCCGGAACCCGTCCATCAAATCCGGCGCCGACGGCGCCGCGTCGTCCAGCACGTTCAACAGGAACTTGTACAACCCCACCACCAGCGGCCCGCTCAGGAACAGGTTCACCAGCAACTCGCCCACCACCGACACCCCTTTCGCCACCCCTTTCCCGGCCACAGGCTCCAACGCCCACTCCAACCCCGCCAACAACCCTGCCAACGCAAGGAGCAGGAACAACCACGCGCCCAAACCCATGTACGCCGCCGGCAAATGCCGCAAAAATTGCCGCCACGCCGTTCCCATCGCCCGCGCCGCGTCCAGTCGTGCCGCCGGATCAATCGCCGCCCCCGCCCCCAGCACCGGCGGCCGCTCCATCGGCCCCCGCGCCAGCGCCTCCGCAAGCTCGGGAAATTCCCGCGCCTCCCGGAATTCGCCCCCCTCCGGCTTGAGCAACGTGAACGGCGCAATCCGCCGCTCCCCTATCCAGGACGCCACCGCCTTCGCGTCCACCGGGCCGTACTCCAGCCCGTCATTGCCCTTCACGATGTACGCCGCCATGGTTTCCTCCCCTCCAGTTAGCGCTGTTCCCCGCCCGCGCCAGCCCGAAATCGCCGCTCTCCCAATAACCAGGCCGCCCGCGCCGCCTCTCTCTCCATTCCTCAGCCGCCCCGCCCGTCCGGACCGGCCACGATCCGCATGGCCTCATCCCCCATGGCGGTCCGGTAAAGGCCTCTTCGCCTGGGGCCGGGTCACTCGCCGGTCACAGATCGCCATGGATAGGCGCCCTCCTCGCGCCCTGGCCCAGGCCGGAATCCCCCGCGAATTTCGCCGTATTGTTTGCCGGACAAGATGCTACCCCTTGAGCAGCGCGGCGGCCTTCTCCGCGGCGCCGTTGGCCGGGGCGATTTCGGCTTTGGCGGCGGCGCGGGCTTTGATTTCGAAGCCGCCGGCTTTCCAGCTCTTTTCGCCGGCGGTGACGCGGACGGGGAAGCCGACGAGGTCGGCGTCCTTGAACTTGACGCCGGGGCGTTCGTCGCGGTCGTCGATGAGGCAATCCATGCCGCGGGCTTCGAGCGTTTCGGCGAGGGCGCGGGCTTCGGATTCGAGGGCGCGGTCGAGGAGCGTGATAAGGACCTGGTAAGGGGCGACGGCGGCGGGCCAGAGGATGCCGTTTTCGTCGTGGTGCTGTTCGATGATGGCCTGGAGCGAGCGGCTGACGCCGATGCCGTAACAGCCCATGACCATGGGGTTGCTCTTGCCGGATTCGTCCAGGAACATCGCGCCCAGGGCCTCGCTGTACTTGGTGCCGAGCTTGAAGACGTGGCCGACCTCGATGGCGCGGCGGATGAGGACGGGTTTGCCGGAGGGGGCGAGCTCGCCTTCGCGGGCGAGCCGCAGGGACTTGAACGTGGCGGACGGGATGTCGCGGGCGACGTCGATGTTGCGGAAGTGGAAGCCGTCTTCGTTGGCGCCGGTGGCCATGCCGCGCTGGCCCTGAAGATCGAGGTCGGCGAAGACGCCGCGGATGGCGCCGGGGAGTTTGCCCACGGCGCCAAGGCTGCCGGGATGGGCGCCGAGGGCCGCGTGGATTTCGGCGGCGGTGGCGGGGCGCAGCTCCTCAAAGCCGCAGGCGGCGGCCTTGGCCTCGGACAACTCGTGGTCGCCGCGGACGAGGAAGAGGTGGAGCTTGGAGTCGCAGAGATAGACGAGCGTCTTGATCTGGTCGCGGGCGGCGACGCGGTGGTTTTGGACGAGGGCCTGGATGGTGAGGGCGCCCGGGGTGGCGAATTTTTCGGGCGCGGGGCAGGAGGCGGGGTTGTCGCGGGGTTCGGGCTGGGTGGCGGCCTTTTCGATGGCGGCGGCGTAGGCGCCGTCTTCGGTATAGACAATTTCGCTTTCGCCGATGTCGCAGGGGACGGAGAATTCGTGGGAGAAACTGCCGCCCATGACGCCGGTGTCGGCCTCGACGATCATGGCCTTGAGGCCGATGCGGGCGAAGATGCGGCGGTAGGCTTCGTACATGGCCTGGTAGGAGGCGGTGGCGGCATCGTCGGAGACGTCGAAGGAATAGGCGTCCTTCATGAGAAACTCGCGGGCGCGCATGAGGCCGAAGCGCGGGCGGATTTCGTCGCGGAACTTGGTTTGGATTTGGTAGAAGGTCTTGGGGAGGTGGCGGTAGGAGTTGAGCGTGCCGGCGACGAGTTCGGTGATGACCTCCTCGTGGGTGGGGCCGAGGACGAGCTCCAGTTCGGCGTCGCGGCGGTTGTTGCTGGCGGCGGTGAACATGACGCGGCGGGCGGCGTCGTAGCGCGGGCCGCGTTTCCAGAGGTCGGCGGGTTGGAGGGCGGGGAGGAATACCTCCTGGGCGCCGGCGCGGTTCATTTCGTCGCGGACGATGGCCTCGATTTTGCGCAAGGCGCGGAGGCCGAGGGGGAGGTAGCTGTAGAGGCCGCCGGCCAGCTTGCGGACCAGGCCGGCGCGGATCAGGAGTTTGTGGGAGGCGATCTCGGCGTCGGACGGGGCCTCGCGGAGGGTGGGGATGAGGGTTTGGGACCAGAGAGCCATGGGAGGGATGCCTAGCGCAAGGCGGAGCGTGTGGAAAGGGAAAGTGGGGCGGCCTCGGGGGCGGGGGATGCCCGAGCAGGCATGGACCCTCGTTGAGACGCGGGTGGCGCCGGGGCGAGTGGGGTGGTTGTTGAGGAGCCTCAGAGCGCGTTGGCAAACGCCTCAAGGTCGGCGCAGGCGGCGGCGTGGCGCAGCAGGCGCCGAAGTTGCTCCGGATCGGAAAGCGCGGTGATTTCCTCACGCAGAGCGTCGGGCAGGGGCGGGAAGCGCGTCTCAAGAACGTCGAGTACCGCGGCTTGAAGGGAGAGAGTTTGGCCCTCCTGGCGGCCCTCCTGGCGGCCCTCCTGGCGGCCCTCCTGGCGGCCCTCTTGACGGCCCTCTTGACGGCCCTTCTCCAGGCCCTCTTGACGCCCTTTCTGGACGAGTTGTTCGGCGAGGCTCATGGCGGTGCTTCTTATGGCTTGATGCGCCAGTGTGGCAACCTTGCGCTCAAGTGTTTCGTTGTCAACCTCCGCCCGGTCCAGGATGTATCGAGTCAATGAATGAACCCGGCTCCGGGCGCAACGCGTCCCAGGATACGAGGTTGGCGAGGGGCACTGGCAGGTGCGGGCGCAGGAACGCGGCGGCGTCGGCGGGACTGCCCAGGCCGAGTTTGAAGAGCTTGTCGTGGGGCTGATGAATGTCGCCGTTGGCCATGGGCAGAAAGCATCCAGACATCGCGAGCCAAAGCAAGATCGCGGAGCCCGGCGCCTGTCGGCGCGATATCCGGCGGCCGGCCGCGGTGGCAGCCTGAATGGCGCCCATCGTGGAACAGCGGTTGCCGGCGGATCGCACGCACGTAAGGGGACCGGCGTTTTGGCTTGCGCGCGGGGCGTTGGGGCGGGAAAAGGCGGGATGTTCACGGGCATCGTGGAAGAGACGGGGCGGGTGGCGCGGCTTTCGCCAACGCCGTCGGGGACGCGGTTTGCGGTATCGGCGGGGATGGCGCGGGAAGGGACGAAGACGGGGGACTCGGTGGCGGTGAACGGCTGCTGCCTGACGGTGGTGGGGATGGGGGAAGGGACGCTGGAATTTGATTTGCTTGCGGAAACCCAGGCGCGGACGAACCTTGCGGCGCTGGCGGTGGGGGCGGCGGTGAATTTGGAGCGGTCGGTGCCTTCGGACGGGCGGATGGGCGGGCATTTTGTGAGCGGGCACATTGACACGGCGTCGCCGATCCTGGTTTGGGAACCGCGCGGGGCGGACTGGGTGCTGGACGTGGCGGTGCCGGAGGCGTTTTCGCGGTACATGGTGTCCAAGGGATGCGTGGCGGTGGACGGGATCAGCCTGACGGTGGCGGAGTTGTTGCCGGGGGGGGCGCGGTTTTGGATCATCCCGCACACGCGCGCTGTGACAGCGCTGGGGGAGCGCAAGCCCGGGGACCTGGTGAATCTGGAGTTTGATTTGCTGGCGAAGTATGTGGAGCGGATACTGGGGGCGGGCGCGGCGCGGATTCAGACGTGACGCCCAACGAAGAGCCGCGTTTGTGGGGCCGCAGTCTGTGGGGGAATCCTTGGGCAAAGCTCTTGGGCGAAGTCCTTCGGGTTTGGTTCTTTTGGTTTGGGGCTGCGTTGCCCGCCGGTCACAGGCCGCCATGGACGGAATCCTTCCGTGCGCCTTGAAAGCTCCGCCAGGGCGGCGCAGCCCAATTCGCCCGGCGCGAATCAACGCGGGAGGATGATGGTGGCGGGATTGACGGCGTCACGGTTGAGTTCGGCGATCAAGCGGGTGTAAGTTTTCCGGGCGCCTTCAGGGAGGGCGCGGTTGTCGATTGCGGCGAGGATTTTCCGGGCGTCGTCCTTGCGGGCGGCAAGAACAAGGCATTCGGCTTCATGGAGCCGGATTTCGGCGTGGCCGCGGACGTCTTCGGGCAACCGTGCGTAAATGGCGAGCGCGTCGGCGGGTCTGCCGGACCGGGCGAGCGCCCGGGCGTGGGTGTCCTGGACCTGGGCGGCGCGGGGAGCGGCGCGCGCGGCGTCGGCGGCGAGGCGAAGAGCGCGCGGCGTGTCGCGATTCAGGTCGAGAAGCAGCGCGGCGACGTTGTTTTGGCAAACGGCGTTAAAAGGGGCGATCTGGAGGAGCCGTTCGGCGGCGCTGAGGAGGCCTTCCAAGTCTCCGAGGCGCTGGAGGGCGGCGGCGAGCGCCGTGAGTGCGGCAAAACGGCAGGGGCTGTTAGGCGAGGCGGCGAATTCGAGAAAGCGCCGGGCATCATGGTCGAGGCCGCGGGCGAGCAGCCAGTTGGCTGACTCAAGGGCGTCCGTATGGCCGACGGTGGCGGCGAGGGCGGCGCGGACGGCGGCCTCGGCGGCATCGGTGTCGTCGAGCCTCCGGTGAGCGAGGGTTTTCCAAAGGATCGCCTGGACCCGGTGGGCGGCGGTCCAGTTGCCGGATTCCGCGAGAGCGGCGGCGGCGGCGGCATCAAGGGTCTGCCAGTCCTTTTCCGTTTCCAGAAAGGCGCAATGGAGGAAGAGCAATGCCGGATGGAGCAACTCCGGCGGTTTCAGGGAGGACATTCGGGCGCGTGCCTCGGCGCGTCCGGCGAGGGCGTCAGTTCTGAGGAGTATGGCGGCCTTTTGGTCCGGGGAGCCCGCGAGGCTCCAGAGTTCGCCGAGCATGGCGCGTGCGCGGGCGGGATCGGAGAGCCGGACGGCGTCGAGATGGTCGAGCCGTTCGGGCCATGCCGCGCCGCCGGTTGCGATGAGGGCGCTCCAGAGTCTGGCGGCTTCGGCGGGGTTGGTCCCGAGGGCGCGTTGGGCGAGGGGGCGCGTGGCGGCGGCGCGGAAGGGGAAGTCCGGCCGGGCGAGAAGCGTTTCGAGGCGGGCCTTGCCGAGAAGGGACGTGGCGTGGTCCGCGGAGGACAATTCGAGCGTGCCGACGGCGATTTGAAAGCGGTCGTCGCCCGGGGAGAGGTCGGCCGCGTGGCGGAGCATAGCGCCGGCTTCAGCGACGCGTCCGGACAGCAGGAGTGCGGCGCCAGCCCAATAGGCGATCTCAGGCTTGTCCTGGAACCGCGGTCCGGCTTCGGCGGCGACGGCGAGGGCGAGGGACGGCTGGCGGGCTTCTACGGCGGATTGGAGGCTGGCCAGGGCGAGATCGTAGCGGTGCGGCGCGAGGGCGTAGGCGCGGGCGAGGCAGATCGCGTGGTCGGGCGAACCCTCCGCACGGAGGACGCGGGCGAGTTGTTCGTACAGATCGGCACGGGCGGGATCGAGGCGGTAGGCATTGACGAACTGGATGCGCGCGGACGCGAAGTCGCCCCTGGCGGAAAAGGCTTCGCCGCTTCGCATGAAGGCGGCGGCCCGGAAGCGGTTGAAGGCGGGCCGCAAAAGAACGGCGGCGCCCGCCGCAAGCAACAGCCCGGCGGCGGAGGCCAGGAAAATCCGGCGGCGCCGGGCGCGGGCCTCGGGCATCTCAGGATCGGCGGGATCCCGTTCAGGCCAGATGACGAATCCGAAAATCTCCATGCGAAAGAACCCGCATCAGGGCGGCCCGGTCGGTCGGCGCGCCCGGCGGTGGGGGGGTCAGCCGCGCGCGGGCGTGACGGCGGGATTGCGGCGGCGGATGAGGGGAAGGAAGGCGCCAGCCGCGGCAAGGGCTAGAAGGGCGCCAGGCTCGGGCACGGGCTCGAAAGCAATGTCGTGGAGATTGATATGCTGCTGGGATGGATCCGCGGTTGTTGCCGCCGCATTGTTGCCGTACGTAAACGTGAACCCGGTGACCACGTTGCTCAGGCCGTTGAAGCTGATGATGGCATTTCCGAAATTGTTGGTGTTCGCGACGCCCGTACCGCTGTTGGCCGTGATGTAGCGGTTCGTGAAGTTGTTGGTCGTGACCGTGAAGGACGGGGTGGACGATTCCGGGGAAATCGACGGGGCGACGCGGGCCCCGTTGGTGGCGAAGCCCCAGATGTTGGTGACGCGGTCCACCCAGTTGTGGGGGAACAAGTCGGAGCCCGAGTCGATGTCAAAGAGAGTGAAGGCAACGTTGACAACGCCGTTGGAGTAGGCGCCGATGAACTGGACCGTCAGGGTGACAAAACTTGTGTCGTTCGGCCAGTCCAGGCTGATTTCGAGGGACTGTTCAACGGGATTGCGGCCCCCGGTGGCGGCGGTGACGGTGTTGGTGCCGTCAACGGGCCGGCTGATCGGCCCGTTTGGCTCCCAATTCGCCGCGTTGGTGTTCCCGGAGAAAAAGAGGCGGATGTCGTCGCCGGGGCTGCCATCAACATTGTACTGGTTGGAGAGCGAACCGGCGGGCCAACTGATGGCGTCCCAGTCGAGCAGGAAGGCGGGCGCCGGGCCGGGCGCCAGTGCCAGCAAAACGGCCAGGAGGCCGGCGCGAAACCCTCCGCGGGCCAAGGGCAGGGTGCAATTGTTGTCTGCCATCGAAACATATCCTTCCATTAGATCGGATTTGAAGCAATTGAAATCGCTTGATGGCGGGCGCTATTAATTCGTCTTCTGGATGTCGCCGCCGTGGATTAGGCGATTAAGTTCCGTCTGAGGATGCAAAGGCAAGGGCGCCGGGGCGGGACGCGCCAAATGGGGATCGACAAAGCGGCGGGGCTGGTGTTTGCATGGGGCGCGATGGACAAGCAAGGGCGTTTGGCGATTGCCTCGGCGGGCTTGTTTGCCGGGGTCGGGGCGGTGTGGGCGGAGGAGATCGGGGTTCGCGAAGAACCGGCGGCCACCGGGCTGCCGGTTGTGGCGTGGGTGGCGGCGGGGGATGCGGGTTGGCGGAAGGGGCCGCCGTTGTTTGAGCTGCGGGAGAAGGGCGTCGCGATCACGGCGCGGGGCTGGGTGGGGATGACGGCGGAGGATTTGTTGGTGCGGGTGGAGGTGGCGGATTCTTCCCACGTGAACGACCAGACGAACGGGATGATTTGGAACGGCGACTTTCTGCGGTTGAGCGTGGACGGGTGGGGGGACGGGACGCGGACCGACCCGGCGGACACGGCTAATGTGTACGGGCCGGACGACGCGAGCATAGGGTTTGCGGTATCGAGCAAGGGGCCGCAGGGGTGGGTGTTCACGTCGCGGCATCCGGAGTTGAAGGGGGCGTATCCGGCGGAGCTGATGGAATTGCGGCGGGAGGCGAAAGCGGGGAAGACCGTGTACGACGTGCGGGTGCCGTGGCGGCTGGTGGGGACGGCGGCGGGGTTGGCGCCAAGTTTTGGCGTGTCGGTGCAAATCCGGGACACGACGCCGGAGAACCTCGCGGAGTGCGGGCATTTGCGTTGGGGCGGGGACGAGGGGCGGTTTGTGCCGGGGCTGTTCCACCGGCTGGCGGCGGGGCGTCCGGCGGGGGAGACGGCGTCTGTGGTGGTGCTGGAGTCGGCGCTTTGGGAGGCGGGGCGTCCGTTGGTGGCGCGGGCGGCGGTGGCGGCGAACGGGGCGCGCGTGTTGGAGTTGAAGGCGGGGGAAGCGGTGAAGCGCGTGGAGATTCCGGCGGGGAACGGCATTGGGCAGCGGCGATACCGGATCGAGTACGCGCCGGCGGCGGGGCGCGAGGAAACGCCGTTGGAGATGCGGGTGGCGGCGGCTGGGGGCGGGGCGGCGCTGGCGGAGGCGGTATTGAAGCCGTCGCTGCCGGGCCGGGTGATCGCGGACGCGGTGCGGCGGCTGGACGATCTGTTGCGGGCGGCGGAGCATCCGTTGTTCCTGAGGCATCTGGCGTCGGTGAAGGCGCTGGTGGAGAGCGAGTGGGCGCGGGCGCGGCTGGTGTCCGCGGCGAACGCGACCCAAGCGGCGGAGGTGCGGGATTTTGCGGCGCGGATTCTGGCGGGGTTGCACGGGGCGGCGGGGCGGTGGGAGAGTTACTGGCGTGACGGGATGCCGTTGCGTCTTTGCTTTGCGTCGCCGCTGGACGGGACCCTGCAAGGGTACGCGCTGACCCTGCCGAAGGGATGGGACCCGGCGAAGGGGCGGGAGGCGCAGGATGCGTATCCGCTTTACGTGGAACTGCATGGGGCGGGGCATCCGAATCCGTTGAGCGCGCTGGCGACGTTTCTGGAGAACGACCCGGCGCGTGCGCTGGATGCGGCCGGCTACGGGCCGGGGCGGACATACGCGATGGAGGCGCGGCGGGGGTATCACGTGATGCCGCACGGTCGGGGGAATCTGGGGTATGTTGGGCCGGGCGAGGCGGACGTGTGGGAGGCGCTGGCGGATTTTGGGCGGGGCTTCCGGTATGATGGGGACCGGCAGTATTTATACGGATTTTCGATGGGCGGGGGCGGGACGTGGCGGCTGGCAACGCGGACGCCGGACCGGTGGGCGGCGGCGGCGATTTACGCGCCGGCGATCCTGTGGCGCGGGGCGCCGCCGTGGGCGGTGGCGGAGAATCTTCGGAATCTGCCGGTGTGGATGTGGACCGGGGAGGCGGATTCGCTGATCGCGGACCAGCGGCTGGCGGTGGAGGCGATGCGGGGATTCGGAATCGAGCCGGTGGCGCAAACGACGCCCGGAGTGAGCCACGAATATTTGAAGGACAAGCAGGAGGCGGGGTTGGCGTGGATGGAGCGCTTCACGCGGAAGCGGCCGGACCAGTTTTCGTTTGTGGCGGACACGCCGGAGCATTTGGGGGTGTGGGGCGTGGAGATGAAGCGCGACCTCACGGTGAGCGCGATGCCGCGGTTCGCGTGCGCGATTGAGGGGCGGACGGTGCGGATTGAGAGCACGGGAACGCCGTCGTTGACTGTGAACGCGGGCGCGGGCGGTCTGGGGTTGGAGGGGGAGGTGACGGTGATTTGGAATGGGAAAGAGGCGTATCGCGGTCCGGCGCTGGAAATTGCCCTGGGCGGGGAGGAAAAGGGCGGAAGATAGCATTGGCGTGCGGGGGGAAGGCCGGAGGCCGCCACACCGCTTTACCGGGGGACGAGGGGGAACATTAACCACGGAGGAGGGCGCGGAAGGGGGGAAGCCGGGGGACGAAAGTGGAAGCGGCGTCCCGCCGCTTAACATATTGGACCACCAAGACGCGTTGCCCTACCTTATACGCGCTCTCCCCGCCCTCGGCCCTCGACTTACTCAAGTCTCTCACGGGGGACACGGGGCACACGGAGAGGGGATGACGGGAGACGGGGGACTGGGAACGGGGTGTGGGGTGGGGACAGATGCGTTTTGATCGACCCACACGTTAAGCGGCGAGACGCCGCTTCCACTTTCGGCTCTCGACTCTCGACTTCCTCAAGTCTCTCGCGGAGCACGGAGGGCAGGGAGGGGGGGCGAATCTCCGTGCTCCCTGTGTCCTCCGTAAGAGATTCTCCCCGTCCCCCTTCTTCAAAGCGGTGTCGCCGCTGCGCTCCGCCACCGCAGTCCAGAAGCAGTCCAAGAGACGGCCCAGCTTTGACTTCGTGGCGGCGGCGTGTATGGAAGGCCGGATCATGAGGGACAGGATGCAGGCCGGGTTGTGGTGCGCGGTGGTTTGGGCCGCCGTGGGGGCGCCCTTGGCGCGCGGCGCGGAGACGGAGGCCGCGGCGCCGCGGGCGGTTCCGGTGGCGCCAAAGGCCGCGGCCGCGGCGGAGCCGTTGGACCTCGTGCTGCCGACGCCGAACAGCGCGATTTACGACGGGAACGGCCCGGGGTTCTATCAATACGTCAATCGCAATTACAAAGGTGTGACGAGCCATCCTTGGGAGGGGGGGCAGTACGGGATGGTGCGCAATCCGGAGGAGTATGGCGGGAAGCTGGTCTACACGCGATTTCACGAGGGGTTGGACATAAAGCCGGTGAAACGGGACGCCAACGGGGAGCCTCTGGACCCGGTGTACGCGGTGTCGGCGGGGAAGGTGGTGTACGTGAACCGGACGCCCGGGCGCTCGAATTACGGGCACTACGTTGTGATCGAGCATGTGTGGGGTGGGTGCCCGTATTACAGCCTGTATGGACATCTGGGGTCGGTGGCGGTGGCCGACGGGGCGAAGGTGGCGCGCGGGCAGACGATAGGGCGGATGGGCTACACAGGGGTCGGGATCGACAAACCGCGTGCGCATCTGCATTTCGAGATCAACCTGCTGGTGAGCCGCGAGTTCAACTCATGGCACAAGCGTTTCTTCCCGAGCGACCCGAACTGGCACGGGATATACAATGGACTGAACCTGAACGGGATTGACTGCGCGAAATTGTTCCTGGCGTTGAAGGCGGACCCGGGACTGACGATGCCGGGGTTTTTGCGGCGGGAGGAGGTCATGTACAAGGTTTTGCTGCCGGACAACGGGCGGTTTGAGTTGGTGAAACGGTATCCGTGGCTGGCGGGCGGATTGGCGGAGGAGCGCCCGCCGTCGTGGGAGGTGTCGTTCAACCGCTTCGCGATTCCGGTGGCGTGCTCGCCGTCGGCGAAGGCGGTGGAAACGCCGGCGCTGGCGTGGGCGAAATCGACTGGGCTTCCTTACAGCTACATGACGAAAGGAATCGTCACGACGGGACCGGCGTTGTCGGCGTCGGGGCTGCGGCAGTTGCTATTGTACATTTGGGGGGATTGAGTTTCGTTCGCGGGGACGCGGCAGCCGGTGGGGCACGGTAAAAAAGAGGATTTGAGGCGAGAACGGATCTTGACAAAGAATCAAACCAGACCAGACTTGGTTTGATGAAAATAGTGAATATTCAGGAGGCCAAGACCCATCTGTCGCGCCTTGTGGAGGAAGCGGTGCGGGGCGAAGAAGTGGTTGTGGCAAAGGCCGGCAAGCCGCTCGTGAAACTTGCGCCTTTCAAAGCGGCGTCCGGGGCGCGGGTTCTGGGTGCGTTGGCGGGCAAGATCAGCCAGTCCGAAGATTGCTGGGCTCCGGACGCGGAGTTGGAGGCGGCGCTCTACGGCGAGCCAGAGCGGGCGCCCGCATTGCGTGTGGCGGAGCCTTCCGCGTGAATCTCCTGCTCGACTCGCATGTGGTGGTATGGGCGCTTGGCGATCCGGGGCGCCTGTCCGCGCGCTCGCGCGAAGCGATCACGGATACGGAGAGCGCGTTGTTTCTGAGCGCGGCTTCGGTGTGGGAGCTTGGGCTGAAAGCGTCGAAGGGAAAACTGGTGTTGCCGGGGGACTGGCTGGATGCGGCGTTCCGCCTGGGTGTGGCGGAAGTGCCGGTGCGGGCGGCCGACGCTGTGGCGGCGTGCGCCTTGCCGTGGCATCACACGGATCCGTTCGACCGGTTGTTGGTGGCGCAGGCGGCGCGGCACGGTTTCGCCCTTGTGAGCCGGGACCGTGAACTGGCGGCGTACGGGGTGAAGTTGCTGGTGGCTTGACGGGGGCTTGGCGGGGGCGCGGAACGGGTCCGGATCGCGCGAAGGCGGTTGCGGAGTGATTCAGGCGACGCGGAATTTGTAGTGGCCGGGGGCGAGTTCGAGGGTGGCGATGCCATCGCCGCGTTTGACCTTGGAAACGCCCGCGGCCTGTTCGAGCGGTTTGCCGCCTTCTGTAATTCGGGCGTCCTTGGGGGCGGGGAGTTCGGCGGAGGCGGAAGTGTTGGGGGGTATGACGGCGGCGATTTCGAGGGCGGCGCCGGAGAGTTTCCATCCGCACTCCGCGGGGCCGTGCATGGTATGGAGGCGGGCGCGGGCGTGTTTGAGTTCGCCGCCGGGATGGGGCCGGATGCGGAGGCGTTTATAGCCGGGGCCGCCGGGGTCCACGTCGAGGCCGGCGACATAGGCGTAAAGCCAGTGGCCGATCGCGCCGTAGGCGTAGTGATTGAAGGAATTCATGCTCGGGTCCTGGAACCCCCGTTCCTTGGTCCAGCCGTCCCAGCGTTCCCAGATGGTGGTTGCGCCCTGGGTGACGGCGTAGAGCCAGGAGGGCCAATCCTTCTGGTGGAGCAGCTTGAAAGCGGCGCCGGCATGGCCGTGTTCGGAGAGCGCCCAGGGAAGGTAGGAGGAGCCCACAAAGCCGGTGGTCAGTTTGTTGCCGCGGCGTTCGATGTCGCGGACGAGGGCCGCGGCAATCTTCTCGCGGATTTCTTCGGGGGCCAGGTTGAAGTGCAGAGCTAGGACGGCGGCGGTTTGGGTGCCGCCGGCGACGAGGCCGTCGGGGGTGAGGAACCGTTTTTGGAAGGCGCGGCGGACGCGTTCCGCGAGGCGCTCGAACCCGGCGGCTTCGGTGTCGCGCCCGATGGCGGCGGCCATGCGCGCGGCGAGGTGGGCGCAATAGGCGTAGTAGGCGGTGCCGATGAGGTCTTTGGGGGTTGCGCCCACGGTTTCGGTGGGGGGAACATCCGTGGCGAGCCAGTCGCCGAAGCCGCCCCAGGGATCGGTGTCAGGATGGGCGCGGATGAGGTCTTTGGCTTTCTTGCCGATGGCGTCAAGGAAGCGGCGCATGACGCCGAGGTTTTCCTCAATGATGCGGGTGTCGCCGTAGCAGAGGTGGATGGTCCAGGGGCAAATGACGGCGGCGTCGGCCCAGGCGGGGCCGCCATCGCCGCCGCCCATGCCCGGGGGGACCGGGCAGATGGGCGGGATTGTGCCCTCCGCGGTCTGGGCGTCGGCGACATCGGCGGCCCATTTATTGAAGAAAGCGGCGACATCCATATTGAAGGCGGCGGTGCGGGCAAAGACCTGGGCGTCGCCGGTCCAGCCGAGGCGTTCGTCGCGCTGGGGACAGTCGGTGGGGATTTCGAGGAAATTGCCGCGCTGGCCCCACTGGATGTTGCGCTGGAGCTGGTTGATGAGCGGATCGGAGCAGTCGAACTCGCCGGTGGGCGGGGTCTCGGACATGACGACAATGCCGGTGACGGCGGCGGAATCGATGAATTCGGGCGGGCCCGAGACCTCGACGTAGCGGAAGCCGTGGAAGGTGAAGCGGGGTTCCCAGGTTTCCTCGCCGTCGCCGCGGCAGGTGTAGGCGTCGGTGGCCCGGGCGCCGCGGAGATTGGCGGTGTAGAGATCGCCGTTGGCATCGAGGATTTCGGCGTGGCGGAGGTAAAAGGCGGCGCCTGCTTTGGCGCGGACGGTGAGGCGGACCCAGCCGACCATGTTCTGGCCGAGGTCGAAGACGCGCTTGTGCCGTCCCCAGCCCCCGATTTTCCGCGGGGGGCCGGCGGGCGGGAGTTCCAAGACTTTGCGGACGGCGGGGCCGCGGCGGGGGACGCGGGCGGCGCCGGGATCGGGGAAGGCGCGGGCGTTGCGCCAGGCGATGTCGTCGAGGCCGGGCTCGTTCCAGCCGGGGATTTCGAGGCGGGCATCGTAATGTTCGCCCATAAGCATGTCGGAGGCGACAATGGGGCCGGGGGCGGTTTTCCAGTGGCTGTCGCTGATGACCCGGCCCGTGCCGCCGCCAGGAAAGCGGAGTTCGAGTTGGAACAGCAGGCGGGGGCGGTCGGCGTAGCCCTGGCGGTCGCAGGGGCCGATGTGGCCCGTGGCCCAGCCGTCGCCGAGCATGGCGCCGGCGCAGTTGCGGCCGCGGACGAGGAGGTGGGTGACGTCGCAGGTGTGGACGGGGATGCGTTTGCGGTAGTCGGTCCACCCTGGGGCGAGGAGATCGTTGCCGACGCGCGTGCCATTGATCCAGACTTCGAAGAGGCCGAGGGCGGTGACGTGGAGCCGGGCGGCTTCGACGGGGCGGTCGAGGTCGAACTCGCGGCGCAGGAGCGGTGCGGGAACGGGGGCGGTGGGCGAGCCGACAAGATCAGCGCCAATCCACTGGGCTTTCCAGTCGGTGGGGCGGAGGAGTCCGGTTTCCCACCAGGCGGCCGGGGCCCAAGGGGAGGTTTTCCCGTTCTCGTCGCGGTATCGAACGGTCCACCAGACGCGCTGGCCGGAGGCGGGTTCGGCGCCGGCATAGGGGATTTGGGTGGTGGTGTCTGACTTCACCCAGCCGGTGTCCCAGAGATCGCCTGTTTCGGATTCGAGGGCGGCCTTGGTGGAGGCGGCGAGGACATGGCGGGCGGACTGGGCGGCGCCGCGGCGGCCGGTGTCGGGGAGTTCCCAGGAGAGGCGCGGGCGAAGCGTATCGAGCCCGAGGGGATTCTCGAAATATTCGCAGCGGAGGCGGACGGGTTTGGGGGGCGGGCTGGCCGCCGTTTTGGGGCGCTTGGCCGCCGGTTTCATTCTGTGCGGTTAGCGGACGGAGGACGGGATGTCGATAAAATAGATTGCGGAGGGGCAGGCGCGGTCAGGATGACTTCGTCGAACAGCGCGCGGGGCATGGCGGCCAGGTGGTACCCGCCGGAGCGCAGAAGCGTGGCGGCAGCTTCGGAGCGCGGCTTGCAAAGGGTTCACAGGGCATCCTCGGAAACCGCCTCGGAGGGGTGTTGGGCGGCCAGTTGGAGGCAGCCGGAGGCGACGGCCTGGTTGAGAAGGCCGGTGAGTTCCTCCAACGGTTTGGTGACGTAAAGGAAGACCTCGGCGAGGTGAAACCGGTTGGGCTGGCCGGGCCGGGTGATCATGCCGCAGTAGGCCGACAAGGCGGGATCCACCACGATCTTGGGATTGCCGTGCAGCCTGGGGTCGAGTTCCCAGCGGACCCGGTCGATGAGTTCGGAGCAGGCCAGGAGAATGGTGGTGACCTCCACGTCGTGCCGTCCGGCGTCCGCCGGGAATGAATCGAACTGGACGGAATAGGCGCCTTGCGCGAGGAGCAGGATTCGGACCAGGGCGTCCTGGCCGGTGTACATGCCCGCGCGCGCGTCCCTGAAACGCCCCCTGGCAATATGGATGGTGGCATCGAGGTTGCCGATCCATACCGTTGCGGATTTGCCGCTGGCGGCAAGGGTCTGGAGAAAGGCATCGAGGGGGACGTTGCAGGTGTTGGCGACCATGTAGCGGGAGGAGGTCGAAACCAGCAGGCTGGGATTGGGTGGCTGGCCTCCGTCGCCGTTGGTTGGGGCAGAATCCGCGCCGAGGTGACCGGCCCAGTCGTCGATGGAAAAGGGTTTAAGGTCCGCCGGGTGAAAATTGGCGAGGCCTGACTGGCTGGCGTGGGCGTCCAGCTTCCGCTTCTCGGTGGCCGAGAGCATTCCTTGGTACTTGGCGAGGGCCGCGTGGATGGCCTGGATCGTGGGCTTGCGCCGGGTGCAGACATACCCGAAAATGTGGTCGTC
>CAYSZK010000044.1:0-28710 GCA_964435495.1 uncultured Verrucomicrobiales bacterium | reverse complement strand
TGATGACGAGCGCGAGATCCCCTCCGTCCGGGCGCCACCGCCGCAGGCCGCCGAACCCCAGCCCCCGCCCTCGAAACCCGCGGTTCAGGTCCCTACTCCGCCTCCGCCTTCCCGACCCGTTTCCCGTCCGCCGACGCCGCCGGCGCCGTCCCGGGCGCCGTCACGCCCCACCCCGGCCCCTGCCCCTGCCCCTGCTCGCCCTCCCGGTCGGGAATCCGGCCGCCTAGGTGGCGCGGTTCCCCAGGGATCGGGAACACGCGCCCTCGCCCGGTGGCTGGCCATGCCGGCCGGCGAACCGCTCACGCTCGCTCGAATCCCGGCGTTGCTCGCCCAGAATCCCTACATTCGCGGCGCGGCGGTGGTGGACGAAGAGGGACTCACGCTTTCCGCGCGCCTGCCCGATGGCGTGTCTGAGCCCGCGGTGGCGGCCCTTGCCGCCCGCATGTTTGACCAACTGCGTTCGGCGGCGGCGGAGATCGGGTCGGACTTTGCGGACCAGGTCCTTGTGAACCTGGGGCGGTGGACCGTGCAGATAACCTTCGAGAAACCTTTCTTTATCGTCACATTCCATGACAGCCCCTCGTTCCCGCCGGCGCTATCCCGCCGGTTGCGCAAGGTCTCCCGCGCCCTGGTCCGCCAGGAATTCGGGGAGTGACCCCAAAAATCTCCGTTCGGAAAGGGTTGATGGCGGGCGCCACCGGCTGTAGAAGGGGGGCTGGAGGAAAGCTTCGACCGGTATGGCATACATCAACTACGCGCAGCGCGAAATTCAGCTCAAGATCGTGTACTACGGGTGTGGGTTCTGCGGCAAGACCACGAACCTGCAGGCCATTCACAGCATGATGGCCCCCACGCAGAAGAGCGACCTGGTTTCCCTGGCCACCAGCGGCGACCGCACGCTCTTTTTCGACTTCATGTCGCTCAAGACTCCAACACTCAACAACTTCACCGTCCGCTTCCAGCTCTACACCGTCCCCGGCCAGCAGATTTACACCAGCACGCGCCAGCTTGTGCTGCGCGGGGCCGATGGCGTGGTGTTCGTCGTCGATTCGGGGTGGGACCGCATGCCCGAAAACGTCGAATCGTTCAACGATCTCCAGCAGAACCTCCTGGCCAACAACCTTTCCCTCGCCCAGATTCCCTACGTCATCCAGTACAACAAGCGCGACCTGCCCGACGCCGCAAACGTCGAGTTCCTTGAGTTCGCCCTCAACAACCGCGCCGTCCGCGCCCCGTCGTTCGAGGCCACCGCCAGCCGCGGCGACGGCGTCATGGAAACCCTCAACGCCATCGCCCGCCTGCTCATGGTCAAGTACTCCAAACCCGGAACCACCGGCGCCGCCCAGGCTCCCGCCAGCTAAAACCCTATGGACACCAACTTCATCCAGGACTCCAGCCAGGTCGTCAACGCCCTTGGCGAGGAAGACGCCCTTCTCCTCCAGCAGAAGCTCCAGAACTTTCTCGAATGTTCCAACTCGCACTGGGTCGCCCTCGGCGACAGGGCCGGCACGCTCCTCTTTCACGAAGGGCGCGACCCCGGCAGCGACACCGCCATACTCTGCGCCCTTGCCGCCGGCTCCTTTGCCGCCTCCCGCGAGCTGGCCCGCCGGCTCGGCGCCAATGAGTTCGGGGAACAGGTCCACGAAGGGGAAGGCATGCGCATCCTGCTCCATGCCCTGGACAATGACACGCTCCTCATCGTCGTCTTCCAGCCCACCACCTCCATCGGCCTCGTCCGCTACTACGCCGCCAAACTCTCCCAGGAACTCAACGAAATCATCCTGCGCGTCACCCAGCACCACCAACCCAGCAGCGACCTCCTTTCCGCCTCCGCGGACAAGCCCTTCGCCTGAGCCCGCGGCGCCATGCCGGCCCTCACCCTCGCCACGCGGATCACCATCCTCCGCATCCTGCTCATCCCCGTCTTCGCCCTCCTCATGCTCTATTACGAGGCGGGGTTCGGCGCCGCCGCCCGCGACGAATCCCTCCGGCTCTGGGCCGCCGCCGTCTTCCTCCTCGCCGCCATCTCCGACGGGGTCGATGGATTCATCGCCCGCCACTTCAACCAGCGCTCCCGGCTCGGCAAAATCCTCGATCCCATCGCCGACAAAGGACTGCTCATCACCGCCCTCCTGGTCCTCAGCTGGAGCCACGTCGAGGAACCCTGGCGGCTCCCCCTTTGGTTCCCCATCCTTCTCATCAGCCGCGACGTCATCGTCGTCATCGGCGCCGTCATCATCCATTACGTCCACGGCAATGTCGAAGTCCGCGCCCGATGGCCCGGCAAATTCGCCACCGCCCTCACCATGATCGCCCTCACCGCCGCCCTCCTCCGCCCCGCATGGTTCCCCTTCCAACCCGCCATCTTCGCCGCGGGCATCTTCACCGCCATCTCGTTCGTTCTTTACATCTTCGACGGCGTCCGCCAGCTCAACGCCCCGTCCACCCAGACCCGGTAACCTCTCCGCCCCCCCCGGCCCTCCGCTTTTTCGAGTCGCCTCCAGCCCGCCCACCTGGGTAACCTTCCCCATCGGCGATACCTTGGACTTCATCCCACGCCTGCCCCGCGGGCCCGTGACCGCCGCCGCGGCGCTTGAGCCGTTGCGCGACGGCGAACGGATTTTTGTCGGGTCCGGCTGCGGCGCGCCCCAGGACCTCCTCGCCGCCCTCGCCGAACGCGGCGCCCGCCTCTTCGACCTCGAAATCATCCACATCCTGACCGCCGGCGAGGCCCCCTCGGCCCGCCGGGAATTCCTCGAAAGTTTCCGCCACAACGCCTTCTTCATTGGCGCCAACGTCCGCGACGCTGTCAACGAAGGCATCGCCGATTACACGCCCGTCCTTCTCAGCGACGTGCCGCGCCTGTTCCGCGAACGCCGCCTCGCCCTCGACCGCGCCCTCATCCAGGTCAGCCCCCCGGACGCCCACGGCTTCTGCAGCCTCGGCGTCGCCGTGGACATCGTCCGCTCCGCCGTCGATGCCGCCCGCTGGGTCGCCGCCGAGGTCAACCCCCTCATGCCCCGCACCCTCGGCCAGGCTTTCCTCCACGTCTCCGAGATCGACGAGTTTGTCCTCGCCTCACGGCCCGTCCTGGAAGTCCCCCTCCGCGAGCCCTCCGCCGAAGCCCTCGCCATCGCCGAACTCGCCGCCACCCTCGTCGATGACGGCGCCACGATCCAGGCGGGCATTGGCGAGGTGCCCCAGACCATCCTCGGCGCCCTCGCCTCCAAAAACGATCTCGGCATGCACACCGAAATGTTCACCGACGCGATCCTGCGCCTGTTTGAATCCGGCGCCCTCACCGGCGCGCGCAAGACGCTCCTCCCGGGCAAGGCCGTCGCCTCCTTCTGCATGGGCACCCGGCGGCTTTACGATTTTGTCCATGACAACCCACGCTTCGAGTTCTGCCCCGTCGAGTTCACCAACGATCCCGCCATCATCGCCCAGAACGCCCGGCTCACCGCCATCAACTCCGCCCTCGAAGCCGATCTCACCGGCCAGATTTGCGCCGAGTCCGTGGGCGAACGCTTCCACAGCGGTTTCGGCGGCCTCGTCGATTTCACCCGCGGCGCCGCCCGCAGCCCCGGCGGCAAGTCGATCATCGCCCTTCCGTCGCTCACCTCCGACGGCGCCCGCTCCCGCATCCGCGCGTCGCTGGCGGCCGGCGCCGGTGTCACCGTCAGCCGCGCCGAGGTCCACTACGTCGTCACCGAATACGGCATCGCCGATCTCTGGGGCAAGACCGTGCGGGAACGCTCCCTCGCCCTCATCCAGATCGCCCATCCCAAGTTCCGAGATCAGCTCCTGGAGGAGGCGCGCCGGCGCAAACTCGTACACCCCCAGCAAATCCCCCTCCCCCGCGGCTGGCGTCCGTACCCAAGAAAATACGAAACCACCGCCACGTTCCGCGGCAGGCTGGAGCTGCGGTTCCGCCCGATCCAACCGACCGACGAGGAGCTTCTCCGCGAGTTTTTCTATTCCCATAGCGAGCAGACGATCCTGCAACGCTATTTCACCGCCGTGCGCCATCTCTCGCACGAACGCCTCCAGAAACTGGTGACGCTCGATTACGCCAACGACATGGCGATCATCGGCCTGCAGCGGCATGAAGGCCGCGACCGGATCATCGCCGTGGGCCGGTATTACCGGGACCCCGCCACCAACTTCGCCGAGGCCGCCTTCACCATCCACGACGAGCTCCAACGCCGCGGCATCGGCACATTTCTTCTCGAATACCTCATCCGCATCGCCCGCGAAAACGGCATCGAAGGGTTCACCGCCTCCGTCCTCCCGTCCAACCACGGCATGCTCCGCGTCTTCCACAAAGCCGCCCGCAATCTCGAAACCCGCACCTCCGGCGACATCTACGAACTTAAGTTCGCTTTCGAAGACCCCAAACCCGCCCGCCCCCGCAAGAAGCCGTAGGTTCACCCCCGCAGGTTCCGCACAATCCAGAACGCCAGCACCCCGCCCACCAACACGCGCACCGTCCACGGGTGCAACGCCCGGGGCGTATGCACGGCCAGAACCGCCAATACCGGCCCGGCCGCCACGAACAGCGGGTTCAACCGGAACGCCTCCCCCACGTTTCCGTGCAAAAGCGCGTGCGCCGCCCGCAACCCGCCGCACAACGGACAATCCAAACCCGTGATCCGATGAAACAGGCATTGCGGAACGAGGCCGCAGTTTGCGGGGTCCAGAAAAAAAAGCGCCACGCCCGCGGCCGCCGCCCCCGCGGCGGCGATCACCGGCCCGGCCCGGCGCCACCCGCGCGCCATTCCGGCGCCGCGGTCACCGTTCCGCAACCGCGGCGGCTTCAAACGCGCCCCCGGCATGGGTACTCTCCAAACCCGCACCCGGCTTCAACGAAACCGCGGCGCCCACGCCGCGTCACGCCTGACGCGATCCGCCCGCGCCTTCGCCGCCGAACAAGTCCTCGTAGGCGTAGGCCCACATCAGATAGGACAAGGGCGCCGCGAACAGGATGCCCACAAAACAGGCGAGCACTCCGAGGATGCCCAGCCCGATGGTGATCAACCCCAGAAGCAGCACCGGAAGCCATTGCGGCGTCACCGCTTTGCGGCTGGTTTCCAGCGCCTCCCAAAATCCCATGCGCCGGTCCAGGATCAGCGGGATGAAAAAGGCGTAGCCCAAGGTCAGGTAGATGCCCGGCAGAATGCAAAGGCAGTACCCAAGCAAAATCAGGATCATCGACACAATCGCGCCGGCGACAACCGCCACCGGCGCCTCGCCCATTCCCGTAAAGATGTCGCCTATCGACGCCTCGCGCCGGCGGACCAAGTTCAGCAGGAACCGCCATCCCCCCGCGATCAACAACTGGGTGAAGATGCCCCCCGCCAAGGCCGTCGCGCCGATCACCAGCCATCCCACCAGAGATATCTGGCCGGGGGTGGCCCGCACTGAACCCGGAACGAACACCCCCTGCACGATGCCCAGCAGAAACTGGACGACAAGGTTCAGCACGAGGAACACCGCCATAGCGCCCACCAGCAGCCACATCCTCTCCTTGAACAGGGCCCACGCCGCGTTGAAACAGGAGCCAGCGTCCAACGCACCGGAACCCTCCGGCCGGCGCTCCAGCGCCGGGGCCGCCGTCGCCGCCAACGCGCCCGAAAACTCCGGCAGCGCCCCAAGCGTGGTCCACTCCGCCGCGCCCTCCGGTTTGATCCGCGTCCCGCCGTCCAGCCGTCCTTCCGCCATCCACTGCCGGATCGTCTCCTCCGCCACCGGCCCATACTCGCCGCCGTCGCCGCCAATGATCTTGTACATTACCATCTCCCGTTGGTGTTGCGTTTGTGGAAACTTGAACGCCCCTTTGCTACACCCCCCGAATGGTTTGCCAAGCCTTTCGTGGCCGGCCTCAAAGCGTGATCTTCCCCTCCAAAAACAGCGCCGCGTGGCCCCCAATCCGCACGCGCGCCCCGGCGTCTTCGCAGAACAGCTCCCCGCCCCGCCGGGACACCTGCAACGCGAACAACTTCGACTTGTGCAGCACCTTCGCCCAATACGGGATCAACGTGCAATGCGCCGAGCCGGTGACCGGGTCTTCCGGAATCCCCATGCCCGGCGCGAAAAAGCGCGACACAAAATCCGCGTGATCCCCGGGCGCCGTCACAATCACCGAACGCCCCAGCGCCGCAAGCTTCACCATGTCCGGCCGCAACCCCCGCACTTCGGCTTCCGCACTGAACACCGCCATCCAGGAACGGGACGCCAGCATGTCGATCGGCTGCATCCCCAGAGCGGGCGCAAGGTCCGGCATGCTTTCCCGTGTCCGGCTCCGCCCCGGCCACGCCGGAAAATCCAGCGCCAGCCGGTCCCCGTCCCGTTCCACCGCCACCAGCCCCTCCGCGGATTCAAACTCAACCCGGCCGCCCTGCACGCCCAGACGGTGGAACGCCACCCATCCCGTCGCCAGGGTCGCGTGCCCGCACAAGTTGATCTCGCACACCGGCGTGAACCAGCGCAAGCACAGCCGCCCGTCCTTGCGCACCAGAAAGGCCGTCTCGGAAAGGTTGTTTTCCGCGGCGATGTTTTGCATCACCGCGTCCGCGGGCCATTCCGGCAGCAGGCACACCGCCGCGGGGTTCCCCGCAAACGGCTCCCGCGCAAACGCGTCCACCTGGTAGAATGGAATCTCCATCACGCCCCCCCGCTTCCCAATCTCGGAATCGCCTGCTTCGACGGCGCCACCGCCGCCGGCGTGCCCGCTCCCTTAAAAACGTCCCAACGCGGCCATCCATGTCCGTTTCGGGAACTCATGACCTGGATCGTAGGCGCGCGCCCGCCCCCGGCAACTCCAAAACCCCGCCCGGATTTTCCCTTCGACGAACCCCGCAACCCGCGCAGGATCCCGGCCATGGCCGATGGGTTGGGAATTAGCGGCGTGAAAATGTCGCATGGTCCCGAAGCCACCGTCGCCTCCGTCGGCGTCCAGGCCTTCGCGGACGACGCCGCCCTCGTCACCCAGTCCCGCGGCCTGGGCCGGAAATTACGCGCCGCCCTGCACCCCGCGTAGTGCCCTGGCGCGCTTGCCCCGCGCGTGGCGTTGCCGCCGGATGCCGCCGCGGGCAAGCCCAGGCGCAGGTCGATATCCAACCCCAACCCCGAGACGGGCGGCGCCCCGGATGCGCGCCGTCCGCGCCGGCGGCGTTACCCCTGGGCCTTCCGGTCAAACGCGGCGTCGAACGCGGTGTTGCTGGGCGCGAAATCCACATTCCGCACAAACGCGCACGCCTCCGCGGCCCCGTGTTCGCGGTCCATGCCGATGTCCTCCCATTCGACCGACAACGGCCCCTGGTACCCGATCCGGTTGAGCGTGCGGAGAATCTCCTCGAAATCCACCCGTCCCCGGCCCAGGGACCGGAAATCCCAAAAGCGCCGCACGTCGCCGAAGGTGGTGTGCCCCCCGAAAACGCCCGCCTCCGTGGGCGTGTCCGACCAGAACACGTCCTTCATGTGCACATGATAGACGCGGTCGGCGAACTTACGGAGGAACGCGACGTAATCGACGCCCTGGTAGCCAAGGTGGGACGGATCGTAGTTGAACCCGAATTCGGGACGGCGGCTTACCGCCGCGAGGGCGCGCTCGGCGCTGGCGATGTCGAACGCAATTTCGGTCGGATGCGCTTCCAGCGCAAACTTCACGCCGCAACGCTTGAACTCGTCGAGAATCGGATTCCAGCGCCGCGCGAAATCCGCAAACCCCTCTTCAATCTGGGCGGGGCCGACGGGCGGGAAACTGTACAAGAGATGCCAGATCGACGAGCCTGTGAACCCGTTGACCACCTTCACGCCCAGATTCTTCGCGGCGTGCGCCGTCTTCATGACCTCCTCGGCGGCGCGCTGTTGCACGCCGTCGGGCTTGCCGTCGCCCCACACCCGCGGCGGCAGGATCGCTTTGTGCCGCTCGTCGATCCGGTCGCACACCGCCTGGCCCACCAGATGGGTGGAGATCGCGAACGCCGCAAGACCGTGCTTTTCGAGGACCGCGCGGCGGTCGTCGCAGTAGGCCTTCTCCTGGGCCTTGGCGACGTCCAGGTGATCGCCCCAACAAGCGATCTCCACGCCGTCGTAGCCGAATGCGGCGGCCTTCTGGCAAATGGTGTCAAAGGTGAGGTCGGCCCACTGGCCGGTGAACAGGGTGACGGGACGTGGCATGGGGATGTTCTCCAGGTTGAAGTTTTCGGACGGAGCCACTCTTAACCCCGCCGCCACGAAGTTTCAACCCCGGAAGCCGGCGCCTCTTTCGGACCTCATGGGAACCTCCCCCGTCCTCCTCCCCGTTTCAGGATTCGCGCTGCTTTCGCGCCCATCCCGTTGGGTAATGCTTTTGGCGCTCCCGCGGGAGCAGTGAAGCGCAGACCTGAGCACAGCTCGTCATTTTGGGATTCGATACCGGCGGCGCCGTCGCTTGGCAGGAGCCGCTCTTGCTATCGTTCGGCCGGCCCGCATCAAAGCAGAGAACAAGGTTGATTGGTCGTGCATGAATAGAAGCGCAGGACCTCTTCTCAAGGCTGGTCTCGAAATCGTGCGCCCTCCGCTGGCCGATCTCACGGTGGAGGCATTTCTAAGAAGGAGCGTTGATTTGGGCGCCGCGTTGCGCTTGGGTGGGCCAATGAACAACCTCCGCCTTCTCTCCGCGTCGTGGGCCCTGGCATCCGCCCTCGCCGGCGGCGCCATGGCGGCCACACCCGCCGCCCGGCCCAACGTGCTTTTCCTCGCCATCGACGACCAGAACGACTGGGTCGGCTGCCTCAAGGGGCATCCCCAGGCACGCACGCCAAACCTGGACCGCCTCGCGCGCTGCGGCACGCTCTTCACCAACGCCCATGTCCAGTCCCCGGTCTGCAATCCGTCCCGCGCCAGCCTTCTGACCGGCCTGCGCCCCTCCACCACCGGCATCTACGGGCTGGCGCCCGGCATCCGCGAGGTGGACCGCACGCGGAATCATGTGACCCTGCCGCAAACGTTCACGGAGGCCGGGTACTTCACCTACACCTGCGGCAAGATTTATCATGACGGGTCGGTCAAGCCCAACGACCAGGCGCGCGAGTTCCAGGAATGGGGCCCGGCGCCGGGGACCGCGCGCCCGGCGAAGCCCATCGCCAACCTTCCGCCCCCGCGCCACGCGGCGATGGACTGGGGCGTCTGGCCCGAAAAAGAGGAGGACGCGGGCGATTACAAGATCGCCTCCGCCGCCATCGACGCCCTGCGCCGGGCGCCAGCGGACAAGCCTTTCTTCATCGCCTGCGGCTTCCGGCTGCCGCACGTCCCGTGTTTCGCGCCCCAAAAATACTTCGACCTGTACCCCGAGGAATCGCTTCTCCTGCCGCCGGTGCTTGAGGATGACCGGGACGACACCCCGCGGTTCTCTTGGTATCTGCACTGGCGGCTGCCCGAGCCGCGGCTCAAGGCGCTGCGCGAGCACGGCGAATGGAAGCCGCTCGTCCGCGCCTACCTCGCCAGCACCAGTTTCATGGACGCGCAGTTGGGCCGGGTGCTGGAGGCGCTGGAGGCGTCCGGCAGGGCGGAAAACACGATTGTGATCGCGTGGAGCGATCACGGATACCACCTGGGCGAAAAATTGATCAGCGGCAAGAACTCGCTCTGGGACCGCTCCACAAGGGTGCCCCTGATTTTCGCCGGACCGGGGATCGTAGCGGGCACGGATTGTGGGCGGCCCGTGGAGCTGCTCGACATCTTCCCGACGCTGCTGGAGCTGGCCGGCCTGCCCGCCCGCCCGGATTTGGAGGGGCACAGTCTTGCGCCGCAGTTGAAGGACGCCCAGGCCCCGCGCCCGTGGCCGGCGATCACCACCCACAACCCCGGCAACCACGGCGTCCGGACCGAGCGGTGGCGGTTCATCCGGTATGCGGACGGCTCGGAGGAATTGTACGACATGGCGGGGGACCCGAACGAGTGGAAGAACCTGGCCGGGGACGCGAAGTTCGCGGAGGTGAAAAAGGAATTGGCTGCCTGGCTTCCGAAAGCGAGCGCGCCGCCGGCGCCGGGAAGCAAACACCGGATTCTCACGTACGATCCGGGATCCGGGGCGGTCAACTGGGAGGGGCAGCCGGTCGGCGCGGAAGAGCCGGTCCCAGAATGAATCGTGTGCCGCCGCACCGGGACCGCCTATTCGCCGTCCCCCGCGGCGGAGGCTCCGCCCCCCGGCGGCGTTGGGTATTTTTTGGCGCCCGAACACCGGAATCCATGAACCCCTCGCGTTACTCCGGGGAGAGCTTGTCCGTGGCCGGCGCGCAAGGAACCGGTTCGTAGGCCTTGCGGCCATGGACCTTTTCGTAGGCGTGGCAGGCGGGGCAAACATGCGACTCGACGCGCCGGACAAGCTGGTAGGCCCAGCCTTTCTGGTCCCGCCGCGCCTTGCGGCACACGGGACAGGATTCACAGATGCGGGCGAGGAACCGGGTCACGGCGGAAGGCTGGCTCATGGCCAACGCTGCTCTCTCGGACGTGCCTCGGACAAGGGGCAAACAGGCGGCGGCGGACGATTGCAGGTGGAATAATACGCGCGCAGCGCGCCTAATGCCTGGCGGAACTCAGGCGGGCGCCTGGGTGGTGGGCATGCGGAACAAACCGGGATCGATGCCCTCCTTAAACTTGGTATCCTCCGATGCCATCGCGCCTCCTTTGCTGGAATGGGAAGTCGATGGCCCGCTTCGCCGTCGTTGGCAAGCGCGGCCTCCATGGCGGCGCCGGCGGGCGCGGCGCACGCCCGGTTCAGTCCGCGCGCCGGGCCGCCTCCTGGAGTTCGAGCAACTCTTTCATCACGCGCGAGAGGTTGGCCGCGCGGTCGAGGCCGCCGAACGCGTCGTGGAGGCGCCGGTAGAGAGTGTAGAGCTTGTCGTACACGGCCTTGGCATCCGGCCGCGGACGGTAGGCGATGGGTTTGAGGCGGGTCATTGCGCGCTGGGCCGACGCGAAATCCGGGTGGGCGCCCGCGACGACCGCGGCGCCGATGGCCGCGCCCAGGGCGCAGGCCTGGGCCGAGCCCGCCACCTTCATTTCGCGGCCTGTAACATCGGCGTAAATTTGCATGAGCAGGCGATTCTTTTCCGCCAGCCCGCCGGCGCAGACGATCCGGTTCACCGGAACTCCGTATTCCTCGATGCGCTCGATGATGGCCCGCGCCCCGAAGGCGGTGGCCTCGATGAGGGCGCGGTAGATTTCGGCGCGGGTGGTGTGGAGCGTGGCGCCGAGCATCAGGCCGGAGAGCAACGGATCGACGAGGATGGTGCGGTTGCCGTTGTTCCAGTCCAGCGCCAGCAGCCCGCTGGCGCCGGGCGCCAGCCCCGCGGCCTCGCGTTCGAGCGCGGCGTAGAGCGCCGGCTTGCCCTGGCAGACGCCCTCAATCCACCATTTGAAAATGTCGCCCACGGCGGACTGGCCCGCCTCAATGCCATAGTAGCCGGGAAGGATGGCGCCCTTGACGATGCCGCAGATGCCGGGGATGTCCCGAACGGCCTTCTCCGCGGAAACCACGCCCACGTCGCAGGTGGAAGTGCCGATGACCTTGACGAGGGCGCCTTCCTCCACCCCGCAACCAATGGCGCCGTAATGGACGTCCATCTCGCCGATGGCGATGGGGATGCCCGCGCGCAGGCCGAGCCGCTTCGCCCACTCCGGGCAAAGGGCGCCCGCGGTGGCGGTGGCGTCGTACGCCCGGTCGTAGAGCCGGTCGCGCAGGGCGGCCAGGGCCGGGTCCAGCTCAAACAGGAATTCCTTGTCGGGCAGTCCGCCCCAGTCGTCGGCGAACAGGGCCTTATGCCCGGCCATGCAGACGCCGCGTTTGATCGCGCGCGGGTCGCGGACGCCGGCGAGGACCGCGGGAATCCAGTCGGCCAGCTCGACCCAGGAATGGGCGGCGTCGAACACGGCGGGCGCGGCGCGGCGGCAGCGCAGAATCTTGGACCAGAACCATTCCGAGGAATAGGTGTTGCCGCATTTGGCGATGTAATGCGGGCGCAGCCGCGCCGCGAGCGCGGTGATCTCGGCGGCTTCGCGGTGGCTGGTGTGGTCCTTCCAAAGCCAGCATTGCGCGTCCAGGTTCCGTTTCCACCGGGCGGCCAGGGCCAGCGGCTTGTTGGCCCCGTCCACCGGAAGCGGGCTGGAACCCGTGGTGTCCACGCCGATCCCCGCCACCTGCGCCGGGTTGAACCCGCGGACCTTCCGGGCGGCGGCGAGCGCGGCGCGCGCCGACTTCTCCAAGCCAAACAGATGGTCGCCCGGATGCTGGCGCGCGAGATGGGGATCGCGTTTGTCCAGAAGGACGCCCCGGGCGCCGCTGGGATAGGCGGCCACGGCCGTCCCCAGCTCCCGCCCGTCTCGGCAGCGAACCACCAGGGCGCGGACGGAATTGGTGCCGAAATCGAGCCCGAGAGTGAACATGGCGCCGCTAGCGTAGATACACCCAGCCCACGAAGGCAAGGATGGGAAGCAGCACCGGCACGGAGAAAAAGAAGATATACCCGAAAAAGCTTGGGACGCGGGCGCCGGCGCGTTCGGCGATGGCCTTGACCATAAAATTGGGGCCGTTGCCGATGTAGGTCATCGCCCCGAAAAAGACGGCCCCCATGGAGATGGCCGCGATTTCCCGGGGATGCTCCGCCAGGTCATTGAGCACATCGGCCACCAGGTCAATGGACCGGTGATGCAGGCCCAGCTCGGCGGCCAGCAGCGTGAGGTAGGTTGGGGCGTTGTCCAACACCGACGACAGGGCGCCGGTGACAAAGTAGAACTCGAGAGGGGTGTCGATCCCGAGGCTGCCGGCGTGGCGGTTCAGGAAATCCAGCGCCGGCATCATGGTCGCGAAAATCCCGGCGAACAGCCAGGCCACCTCCTGGATCGGTTGGAACGTAAAGTCGTTGGCCTTATGCACCGGCTTGGGGGTGGTGAAATACGATGCCACCGCCGCCGCCGCCATCACCAGCTCCCGCCACGGGGAGGGCTGAAACACCGCCGCGAGGACCACGCCCAGAAGCAGGACGTTATGCACGCCGCGGAACTGCCACGTCTCGCTGGCGGTCTCCCGGACGCGCACCTCTTTGGGCGCGCGAAGGAAGTTGGCCCGGTCGAACACGTAAAAAACCCCGGTAACCAGGGCGATTGTGAGCGCCCACGGACGCCACAGGTGCTCCAGGGACCACCAGAACGGAATGCCCTTGAGGAAACCGAGAAACAGCGGGGGATCGCCGATGGGGGTGAGGCATCCCCCGGCGTTGCTGACGACGAAGATGAAGAAGACAGTATGGAACGAAGTGATGCGGTATTTGTTTATCCGCAGCCAGGGGCGGATCATGAGCATCGACGCGCCCGTGGTGCCAATGATGTTGGCCAGCACTGCGCCGATCCACAGAAACACCACGTTGACCAGCGGGGTGGACTCGCCTTTCACGGCAATCTGCACGCCCCCGGCAACCACGAAAAGCGCCCCGATCAGGCCGATGAAACTCACGTATTCCATGGCGGTATGCGCCACGCGCGCCGCGTCATGGAGGCCGAAGATGTAGTAGGCGACGGTGACGAGGCCCAGACCCACGGACACCCACGGATAATTGCGTTCCCACCAGTGTTTGTGGAGGAAGGGCATCGTGGCAATCATCAACAGCAGGAGCACAAACGGCGCGATGGCGACCAGGGGGACGTCCGGGACGGTCCCCGCGGCGGAAGCGAGAGGAATCATGAGCATTGGGTTATGCGGACGGACGCCGGCGGGCAAGCGGGAAAGCACCCCTTATCCGGCGGCGAGCACACCTAATCCGGGTGTTCCGCCTCCCCGTGGCGGGCGGAGCGGACGTTAACAGGCCGCGACGCGGGCCTTGAACCATTCGATGGTCGTCCTGAGGCCGTCTTCCAGGCCCACCTTGGGTTCCCATTCGAGGATTTTCCGGGCCCGCGTGATGTCGGGACGGCGCTGCTTGGGGTCGTCCACCGGCAACGGTTTGTAGATGATGGAGCTCTTGGAGCCGGTGACCGCGATGATGCGCTCGGCGAATTCCTTGACGGTGAGTTCGACCGGGTTGCCGATGTTGACCGGCTCGTGGAAGCTGGACCGGGAGAGCCTGAAGATGCCGTCGATCAGGTCGCTGCAATAGCAGAAGCTGCGCGTTTGGGTGCCGTCGCCAAACACCGTGAGCGGTTCGCCGCGCAGGGCCTGGCTCACGAACGCCGGCACAACGCGCCCGTCCCGCAGGCGCATGCGCGGGCCGTAGGTGTTGAAGATGCGGACGATATGCGTGTTGACGCCGTGGGTCCTGTGGTAGGCCATGGTCATCGCCTCGGCAAAGCGTTTGGCTTCGTCATAAACCCCGCGCGGGCCGATCGGGTTGACGTTGCCCCAGTAATCCTCGGTCTGCGGATGGACCAGGGGGTCGCCATAGCACTCGGAGGTGGAGGCCAGAACAAAGGCCGCCTTCTTGTCCTTGGCCAGGCCCAGCGCCTTGTGGGTGCCCAGCGCGCCGACCTTCAGGGTCTGGATCGGCAGCTCCAAATAGTCGATGGGGCTGGCGGGGGAGGCGAAGTGGAAAACGAAGTCCACCGGCCCGGGCAGGTAGAGAAACTCGGTGACGTCCTGTTTGATGAACTTGAAACGCTCGTCCCCGGCGAGGTGCTCGATGTTGGCCGTGTTGCCGGTGAGCAGGTTGTCGATCCCGACCACGCGATGCCCTTCGGCCAGGAGCCGGTCGGTGAGGTGGGAGCCAAGGAATCCGGCGGCGCCGGTGACCACGGACGTTGGGGAGTAAGCCATGCCCCATGCTGCAAAATCCGGGCCGGTTCGCAATTCCAATCGGCGGAGATTTGCCCCCGAATCCCGCGTGAAAAAATTTGGAAAATTCCCCTTGACCCGGAAGCCCCCTGTGCGAGTCTGTGGGCGACCTCGCTCCCACGGACTCGGACATCCCTCCCCAACCCATTCCGGTTCGTGCGTAGGTGGCGGTTCCAACGCTCCATCGAGGTCACTTTTTTATCTCCCTCCCTCCCCCGACCAGCCGCCCTCCCCTTTTTTTGCACGCTCATTATGTTATCCCGGCCCCTGTCGCCCGCCGAATCCTCTCGCCTCCGCGCCCCGCGCGCGTAGCGTCGTCCGCTCATGCTTGAAGAACGTTTGCTCAAAATCCTGAGGGCGCCCGGGTACACGCCCCTCGACGCCCACGGCCTGCGCAAGGCCCTCCATCTCAAGGCCCACCAATCCGAGGAATTCGACGCCCTCCTCGCCACGCTGGAACGCGCCGGCCGCGTCGCCCGCGTCCGCCATACCCGCTACGCCCTTCCCCTGGACGCCGATCTCGTCCCAGGCCGCATCCGGATGAACCGTCGCGGCGCCGGCGTGCTGCACCCGGACGACACGGCCATTGACCCGATCTCCGTGCCCGCCGAGTACGCGGGAACCGCCATGCACGAGGACAAGGTGCTTGTGCGCCGCGAATTCCCGCCCGGAGGCCGCCGCCCCGGGGATCCGGCCGGACGCGTGCTGCGCATCCTGGAACGCGCCCGCACCAACCTCGTCGGCACCCTCATGCAGGGGCGTGAATTCCTCTATGTCGTGCCCGACCAGCCGCGCATTCCCCACGACATCTACGTGCCCGCGCCCTCCGCCAGCCTGACCCGCCGCCCGGCCGTAGGCGACAAGGTGGTCGTCGAGCTGGCCGAATGGACCAACCCCCAGCTTGCGCCCGAGGGCCGCATCGTCGAAGTCCTCGGCGCGCCCTCCGATCCCGGCGTGGATATGGAGTCGATTCTGCGCGAATACGAACTCCCCAAACGCTTCCCGGACGAGGTTGTCGATGAGGCCCTGCGGTTCGGCGCCGAAGTCCGCCCTTCGGAAAGCAAGGGGCGCACCGACTGCCGCGAGCATCTTGTGGTGACCATCGACCCGCCCGACGCGCGGGATTTCGACGACGCGATTTCGATCCGGCCCGACGGCGAGGGGCGCTGGCGGCTCTGGGTGCACATCGCCGACGTGTCCCATTATGTGAAGCCGGGGACGGCCCTGGACCGCGAAGCGCAAGAACGCGGCAACTCCACCTACCTCGTGGACCGCGTCATCCCCATGCTGCCGGAAGAACTCAGCAACGAGCTGTGCTCGCTCAAACCCGATGTGGACCGCCTCACCAAGTGCGTCGAGTTCGGGCTCGCCGCCGACGGGCGCGTCCTGGAGACGAAGTTCTACCCGGCGGTGATCCGGTCCAAGCGGCGTTTCGCCTACCGGGAAGTGCTTGCGGTCCTGCGGCGCAAACCCGCCGGCGTGGTCGAACACATGCTCCATGACGCCCATCGCGTGGCCCAGAAAATCCGCGCCTCCCGGTTCAAGGCCGGGGCGTTGAACCTGGACTTCCCCGAGATGAAGATCTGGCTCAACGACCGCGGCGGCATCGACCGGATCGAACGCGTCGAGAACGACGAATCCCACCAGTTGATCGAGGAATTCATGCTCCTGGCCAACGACGCCGTCGCCAAACGCCTGCGCCGCCTCCAGGCCCCCGCCCTCTACCGCGTCCACGAAAATCCCGACCCCGCCAAGCTCCAGGACCTGCGCGCCGAGGCCGCCGCCGCCGGGTATCCGTGCGGGGACCTGACGATCAAGAAGGAGCTGCAGAAACTGCTTGACCGCCTTTCGGGCGACGGGGCGGGCGAGGCGTTAAAGGTCGCCGTGCTGCGGTCGATGAAACGCGCGCGGTACGACGCGGCGCCCCTCGGGCATTACGGCCTGTCGAAGCCCGATTACACCCATTTTACCTCGCCCATCCGGCGGTACGCCGACCTCGTTGTGCACCGCGCGCTGTTCGAGCCCAAGACCCTCCGGATGTCCCAGGCCGCCATGGCCCGGGCCGCCGAACACATCTCGATCACCGAACGCAACTCCGCCGACGCCGAGCGCGACAGCCGCGACGTCAAACTCTTCGCGTTCCTCGAAGCCCAACTCACCGCCCGCCGCCCCGAGACCTACGAGGCGCGCGTGATCGAAGTCCGGAACTTCGGATTCTTCGTCGATGTCGGCCCCCTCGGCATGAGCGGCCTGGTGCCGGTTTCCTCGATGGAGGACGATTTCTATGTGTTTGATCCGGCGGCGGCGCGGCTGCGCGGGCGGCGGAACCGCCGGGTGATTGGGATGGGCGACGTCGTGGCGGTGCAGATTCTGAAGGTGGACCGCTTCAAGAAACAGGCCGACTTCCGCCTCGCGCCCGGACCCGGCCCCGCGTCCGGGCCCAAGCCCAAACCCAAGCCCAAGACCGACGCCCCGCGCCGCCGCAGGCGCGCCTGACGCGGCGGCGGCGGGCCACCCCTTCGTCCGTCACTTCGCCTTGGCGGGCATGAGCAGGGACGCGGCGATGGACGCCGAGAGAACCGCGACGATGATGCCCAGGGACCAAGTGACCGGAAACTTGCCGCCGAACGCCTCGTTGAGCCACACCATCTTCAAGCCGACGAACACCAGCACAAGCCCAAGCCCGTACTTGAGGTAACGGAACTTGTGGATGACGCCGGCGAGCATGAAGTACATCGCGCGCAAGCCCAGGATGGCGAACACATTGGACGTGAAGACGAGGAACGGCTCCTTCGTGATCGCGAAAATCGCCGGCACCGAATCCACCGCAAAGATAATGTCCGACACCTCGATGAACACCAGCGCCACGAACAGCGGCGTCGCGTGCAGAATCCCCCCACGGCGGACGAAAAACCGCGGCCCCTCGAACTCCGGCGTCACCGGGACACAACGCCGGAGGAGCTTGATGACCGGGTTCTTTTCCGGATCGATCGGCTTTTCGGGGGCGAACAGGATTTTGAACCCGGTCAGAATCAAAAAGACGCCGAAGACAATGACGATGGCCTGGTACTGGAGCAGGACCGAGCCCAAGGCGATGAAGAGGACCCGGAACACCAGCGCGCCGACGATCCCGAAAAACAGCACGCGATGCTGGTACTTCGGCGGAATGGCGAAGTACGTGAACACCACCACGAACACGAAGATGTTGTCCACGGCGAGGGACTTTTCCACGATGAACCCGGTCAGGAACTCGAGACCCGTCCGTTCGGCGGCCACGCGCGGGTCAAAACCAGGGACCGCCAGCAGCCGCGGGTCCTGGGGGAATTTCCAGAGTGCATACTGGTAGAGGCCCCAGTTGAAGGCCAGCGCCAGCCCGATCCAGACGGCGGTCCATACGGCCGACTCCTTGAAGCCGACCACATGGGCTTCCCGGTGGAACACGCCAAGGTCCAGCGCGAGCATAAGCAGCACAAAGAGCGTGAACCCCAGGTAAAATCCCCAGTAGTGCGCGAACGGAAACAGGATGACGGATTCCATGGGAGGCCGACTTCCTACACCGGTTTGAGAGGAATGCAACCGGAGGACGCGGCGTCCCGCCGCTGCCCGCCTTTCTGGAACAAACGGGAACGCAACGGAAGGCGCGGCCCGGAACCGCGCCCACTTTACGCTTCCGCCCGGCCCCCGCCCGGCGTTTGATGGCGGCATGCCCCGGATCGCGCGCGTGGTCACCGACCTGGCCCTGGACCGGGCCTTCGACTACAGCGTGCCCGCGGAGCTTGCCTCGGTCCTCCAGATCGGCCACCGGGTCCGGGTGCCCTTCGGCCACCGGGAAGCCGCCGGCGTGGTCGTCGCGTTTCCGGAGACCGCCGGGGTCGCCGCGCTCAAGCCCATCCATGGGATCACCGGCGCCACGCCCGCCGTGCTGCCGTCGCTCATCGAGCTGGCGGCGTGGATGGCGCGCTATTACATCTGCCCCTTCGAGACCGCCCTGAAAGCCGTCCTGCCCGAAGCGGTGCGGCGAACCAACGCGCGGCACCTGGAGCAGCTGCAGGCCGCGCCCGCCCGCCAGCCGGAGCCCGCGGAACTGTCGCTGCTGCACCGGCGCGCCCCGGTCCAGGCCGCGGCGTTCGAGGCGCTTCTGCGGCATGGGCCGGTCCTGCTGGCCGAGTCATCGCGGACGCTGGGGGCGCCGCCGTCGGCGTTGCGCGCCCTGGAAAAACGCGGTTGGGTGCGCATCCAGGGCACGCGCGTGGAACGGGACCCGTTCCAGACCGAGGCGTTTGTGTCGTCGGAGGCGATCACCTTGAATCCAGAGCAGGCGGTGGCCTTGGAGGAAATCCTGCGGCAAATGGCCGCGCCGGAGCCGCGCCCCCTGCTGTTGCACGGGGTTACGGGCAGCGGCAAGACGGAGGTCTATTTGCAGGCCATCGCGCGCTGTCTGGAAGCGGGGCGCGGGGCCATCGTCCTGGTTCCCGAGATTGCGCTGACGCCCCAGAGCGTGGAGCGGTTCAAATCGCGGTTCCAGGGCAGGGGCACGGAAGTGGCCGTGCTGCATTCCCGGCTGTCGGCCGGGGAACGGCACGACGAGTGGCACCGCATCCGCGACGGGCGGGCGCGGGTGGTCGTGGGCGCGCGTTCGGCGTTGTTCGCGCCCGTGGCGCCGCTGGGGCTGATCGTGGTCGATGAGGAACACGAGCCCTCCTACAAACAGCAGGAAAGCCCCCGCTACAACGCCCGCGACGTCGCGGTCGTCCGCGCCCGCATGGAACACGCCGCCGTGGTGCTCGGCACCGCCACGCCCGCCCTGGAATCCTTCCACAACGCACGCGCGGGCCGGTACGTGCCGCTCTCGCTGCCCAACCGCGTGGACCACCAGTCCATGCCCGCCATGCGCGTGGTGGACATGCGCCAGGAGGCCATCAAAGCCAAGGGACCGCCCATTCTGTCCAACCGCCTCAAAGACGCCATCCACGACCGGCTCGCCAAGGGGGAGCAGGTCATGCTCTTCCTCAACCGCCGCGGGTTCGCCCCCACGGTGTTGTGCAGAAAATGCGGCCACGTTGAAAAATGCCCGAATTGCAGCGTCTCGCTGACGTTCCACCAGGCGCGCGACCGGGTGCTCTGCCACCTGTGCGGGCACGAGGCGCCGGCGCCGCGCTCCTGCCGCCAGTGCGGCGACGCGTCGGTCCGCTTTGCCGGGCTGGGAACCGAAAAACTCGAGCTCGCCGTCCAACGCCTTTTTCCCAAGGCGTCGGTGCGCCGCATGGACTCCGACACCATGACCCGCAAACACAGTTACGCCGAGGTGCTGGGGGAATTCCGCAAGGGGCAGGTGGACATCCTCGTGGGCACCCAAATGATCGCCAAGGGCCTGCACTTTCCCAACGTGACTCTCGTCGGCATCGTGTACGCCGATCTGGCGTTGCACCTGCCGGACTTCCGGGCGAGCGAACGCGTCTTCCAACTCCTGACCCAGGTCGCCGGACGCGCCGGACGCGGCGACGTGGCCGGCGAGGTCATCGTACAAAGTTACACCCCCTACCATCCCGCCATCCAATTCGCGCGCCGGCACGATTCCACGGGCTTCTACGAGGACGAAATCGCGTTCCGCAAAGAATTCCGCTATCCGCCGGCGTCCCGCGCCGTGCTGGTCCTGTTCCGCGGCGCGAGCGAAGAAAAGACCCGCGCAGTCGCGGAGGCGCGCACCGCGGCGTTGCGGGCGCTCCTGCCCGCCAGGGCGGAATTGACCGGGCCATCGCCCGCGCCCATCGCGCGGATCGAGGGCAAGTTCCGCTTCCACCTGTTCCTGCGCCATCCGCGGGAGGTTTCCGTGGGGGCGGCGTTGCGGGAGGCGATTGTGAAGCCCGGGGACGAGCCGGGCGTGCAAATCACGGTGGACGTGGACCCGCTGAGCCTGCTGTGATCCAAGCCCGCCCCCCCTGGAAGAACCCCCTTGGAAACGCCCCTACACCCCGTGCTTGCGGGACGGCCTTGTTCGGGGCAATAGTACCTGTCCGGGATTCGCCCCATGCGCATTCTCATAGCCGACACCGACCCAAAACGGACCGCGGAACTGGCGCAGTTCCTCGCGGCGACGCCGGCCTATGAGGTCATGAGCATTGATCCCTTGGCGCCCGGGTCGTTTGAGGCGCTTCGGGGGGCGGGGCTGGTGGACCTCCTCTTGAGCAGCTCGGCCATACCGGCGCGCAACAATAGCCTGCTGATCCACTGGGCGCGCGGCGCCAACCCGCACGCGGAGGTCCTGATGTTCGGCCCGGAGTGCGACAGCCACCGGTCCCAGGCCATCGCGCTGGGCGCGACCGAGTACATCGCCCACGGGCGCCTGCGGGAAGAACTCCAGCGCCGGGCGGAAACCGGACGCTTGCCCCGCGCCACGACAACCTCTAGCCTTGCCATTCCATCTCCTGCCATGCCTTCCGCCGCCACAAACGATCCGCGAGACCCCAAGCTATCTCCGGGGATGCGCTTGGGCCATTATACGATCCTGGAGCATCTCGCCACAGGCGGGATGGGGGCGATCTACAAGGCGTTCGAGCCCTCGCTCCAGCGCGAGGTCGCCATCAAAGTCCTCAGGCCCGATTTCAGCCAGAACGGCGAGTACGCCACCATGTTCGAGGAGGAGGCCCGTGCCATCGCCGCCATCCGCCATCCCCACATCGTCCCAATCTATTACATCGGCCGGGATCATAACCTCCTATTCTTTTCCATGGCCCTCATCGACGGGCAGGATTGCCAGAAGCTGCTCAATTCGTCCGGGCGCTTCACACCGGAACGCGTCCGGCAGATCGCCCGCGAAGCCGTCAGCGCCCTCGCCGCCGCCTGGCGCCATCAGATCATCCACCGCGACATCAAACCCTCCAACCTCATGGTCGAGCGCGACTCCAACCGCGTTCTGCTCACCGACTTCGGGCTGGCCCGCTGCCTGGCCCACGCCGCCGACACCCAGGACGCCGCCTCCGGCTGGGGTTCCCCCGGTTACGTCGCGCCCGAGCAGGTGCGCCAACAGGCGACCGACCAGCGGTCCGACATCTACTCCCTGGGCGCCACCTTCTTCCACATGCTCACCGGACACACCCCGTACGAGACGGAAAAGCCCGAGGACGAAATCCGGAAGCATCTCGAAGCGCCGTTCCCCTACGAAACCGCCGTCCGCTACCGCATGCCCCCCGGATGGGTGGTCATCCTGGAACGCATGATGGCCAAGGAGATGGCCGACCGCTTCCAGGATTACGACGAACTCGCCACCGCGATCGACCACGTGGACGAAATGGCCGACTACCGTCCCACCGAAAAAATCACCGTCATGCCCGTCGCCCAGCGCCCCGAATGGCGCGCCGACCTCCTCAACGGCCTCCTCCTGCCGGGCACGCGCGATCTTACGCGGTTCACTGAGAACTTCGGCGCCGACATCAACGCCCAGAAAATCCTCACCGCCCGCGAGTTCGCCACGCTGGACCGGTTCACCGACTCGCTCCGCGACCTCGCGGCTGGCGCGCCGGGCCGGGCCAAGGACCTGCTGGACTTTTCCGACGCCGTCCCGGAATTCACCAACTACCTCGTGGACCTGGCCTCCTCCCCCTGGTACGCGCAGGCGGGCCCGCTCGAAAGCATCGAGGACGCGCTCCACCGCGTCGGCCTCGTCCAGGCCCAGGCGCTCGCGCTGATCGTGTTGTTCGTCCGCGACTCGCGGGGCGCCGGAAAATACTTTGACTGGACGCCGCTCTGGCAGCACGGCATCGCTTGCGGCATCCTCACCGACCACATCATCGCCTTCTTCGGGCAGCGCCCGACCGGCTACGAAGTCGCCGCCGGGTTCCTGCACGACATCGGCAAGGTCGTCCTCAGCGACATCGTCCCCATGGCCGTCCTGGGCGCCCTCTTGGAATCCTTCGAGAAGCAGATCGATCTGGCCACCCGCGAACGGCAGGCCATGGGACTCGACCACGCCGCCGCCGGCGCTGTCTGGGCTCAAAAGGTGCGCTTTCCCGGCCTCGTCGTCGAAGCCATCGCCGACCACCACACGCCTGGGCGCCTCAAGAAGGCCTGGGTTCTCCCCGCCGCGGTCAACCTGGCCAACCACCTCTGCAAACGCTTCGGCCTCGGCTACGGCGGCAACGCCATCCTCGACACTCCACGCCTCCAGGAGCAGGAAGGCCTGGCGCTGCTCTTCCAGAATTCCGCCCGGCCCGACCTCGACTTCGCGCTCTTCGAGGACCAAATCGTTTCCCGCGTCCCCCACCTGCCCATCTTCAGGCTGGGTTGACCCGCTCCGCAAGCCGCGCCCGCCACGGGCCGCCAATCTCCCCTTCCACCCAATCCCGCCCACGAACCTCCGACACTTTCGGTGCTCCGATCGGAACACCAATAGTGACATCCCTTTCAGCCCGCTCCAATCCGGATTTCCCCGCTCCACGGCGCGCGCACTGCGTTATTGACCCCGAAACCGTCCAATCCGCCCGTGAGCTTCCGACACTTTTGATGTCCCGATCGGATCACTAAAAGTGTCGCCGCATTTCGTCCGCACGGAAAGGTTTCGGCGGTCCGCAAGGGCGCTGGTTTGGCTTGCGCGAAGGCCGGATAGGGACGAGCTTGTCCCAGGCATGGCCGTAATCCGCTGCGACTTTCATCACCATTGTTCCACCGATCCCGTGGACGTGATTTTTTATACGGCCCGTGATCTCGTGGACCGCGCCGTGGACCGCGGCCTGCACGCCATCGCCATTACGCCGCACGGGCGGGTGTTCGAGGACCCGGACGCCGTGGAATACGCGCGCGGGCGCGGGCTGCTCCTGATCCCGGGGATCGAGAAGAAGGTCGAGGGCAAAGAGGTGCTGATCCTCAATTTGGCGCCCGGCGAGGTGCCGGGACGGTGTTCCTTTGACGACCTGCGCGCGTTGCGCGCAAGGCGGGGCCCGGAAATTCTCGTGGCGGCGCCGCATCCGTTCTACCCGAAGGACAGCTGCCTTGGCCCGACGCTGGACCGGCACGCGGACTGCTTTGACGCGGTGGAGTACGCCCACCTGCACGGATGGGGCTGGAACCCGAACCGGCAAGCCGTGGCCTGGGCGGAGGCCAACCGGAAACCGGTGATCGCCACCTCGGACACGCACCACCTGGACATGGTCGGCCATAATTACACGGAGGTCGAGGCGGCGGCGGCGGACACGCGCGCAATTTTCGACGCGATTCGCGCGGGGCGGGTGCGCGCCGTGACCCGGCCGTTCACCCTGCCGCGGCTGCTGGCATTTGGCTTCGGCGTGGTGGTGTTCCAGGCCCTGATGCGGCCGTTCCACCGCCGCGAAACCGCCTGACCCGGATGACCCCCGCCCGCATGGCGCGCGGCAAACACCCCCTCCGCGCCAGGCGGCAAGGACCCATCCCCCGCGGGGTCATGGCGCAGTGCCGGAAAGGGTGTTGGACCCCCGCGCAACGTCCATGAACCGCAGATTGGGGTCGATGTCCTCGGCCCAGCCGGAAACGGCGCCGGTCCGGGCGCGGGCGAGTCCCGCCGCGGCAATCATGGCCGCGTTGTCGGTGCAATATGCGGCGGGCGCCACCAGCAGCCGCGCGCCGGCGGCGTCCGCCACGGACGCGAGTCCCGCCCGGACCGCGCGGTTGCAGGCGACGCCGCCGGACAGGGTGACGGCGCGAAGTCCGGTCTGTTCCAAGGCTGCGGCCGTCTTCACGGCAAGGGCGCGCACAATGGCGGCCTGATAGGAGGCGCAGACGTCGGCAAGCGGTGGCGGCGGGCCGTGGCGTTCGAGGAGCACGCGCAGGGCGGTCTTGAGCCCTGAGAAACTGAATTCCAGGCTGCCGGTCCGGGCCAGGCCAATGGGAAACGCGAAGGCGGCGGGGTTCCCGCCCTCGGCCGCGCGTTCGAGAGCGGGGCCTCCGGGATAGCCAAGGCCCAGGAGCTTGGCGCCCTTGTCAAAGGCTTCGCCCGCGGCGTCGTCGCGGGTGCCGCCCAGCAGCTCGTGCCGCAAGTCCGCGCGGGTGCGCAAAAGGAGCGTATGTCCGCCACTGGCAACCAGGCTGATCCATTCGCCCAAAGTTTCCGGGGCGGGGGCCGCGGGATCGAGGAAGGGCGACCAGAGATGGCCCTCCAGGTGGTTGACCCCCAGGAACGGGCGCCCTGCGGCCAGGGCGGCGGCCTTCGCAAAGGTGTGGCCGACAAGCAGCGAGCTGGCGAGGCCCGGGCCGCGGGTCGCGCAAACGGCGTCCAGGTCCGGCCAGCGGCAACCGGCCCCGTCCAGCGCGGCCCGGACCACCGGTTCGACGGCGCGGAGATGCTCGCGGGTGGCGAGCTCGGGGACGACGCCGCCGAACTTTGCGTGGCTTGCCGCCTGGGAGGCGACAACGCTGGAGGCGACACGGAACCCGGCGCCGGGCGCGGCGGCGAGGACCACGGCGGCGGCGGTTTCGTCGCACGATGTTTCGACCGCGAGGACGCGCATGATCCGCCGGCCCTCCGCCGTGGTCAGCGCCGGGCCGTCTGGGCCGGCGCCTTGTCCTCCGCGGGCGCCGCGGTTCCGCCGTTGGCGCGGGAGAGATGGAGGCGGGCGCCGCGCAGGGCATCGACCGCCCGCCGGAGCTGGGAGTCGGCCATCTCGCGCGGCTTTTTGTCGGAGTGCTCAAAGAACGCGCGTGCCATGCGCTCGCGCTCGGCGGCATCCAGGGGAACGAAGATGTGGGGGCGGACGCCCTTTTCGTGGATGATCTCGTGGGCGGGCGTGTAGTAATGGGCGGTGGTCAGGCGCACGGCGGAGCCGTCGGGAAGCGGGAGGATGCTTTGGACGCTGCCTTTGCCGAAGGTGGTTTCGCCGACGAGGACGGCCTTGCGCAAGTCCTTGAGGGCGCCGGCGACGATCTCGGCGCCGCTGGCGCTGCCTTCATTGACCAGGACGGCGAGGGGCATGTCCGGGAGTTTCCGGCCCGCGCCACTCTTGAGCACCGACCGGCTCTGGCTGCCGCGCCCTTCGGTGGACACAATCACTTCCCCGGCCGGGACGAAAAGGCCGGCGGTGTCGGCGGCGGACTCCAGGAGCCCGCCCGGGTTGTTGCGCAGGTCGAGCACAAGCGCCGTGGCGCCGTCGGCGGCGAGCTTTTCCGCCGCGCGCCGGACTTCGCTTGCGGTGGGTTCACTGAACTGGACGATGCGCAGGTAGCCGATCTTTTCACCGCCTGTGACGGCGCCGGGCAGGAGCCGGGAGTCCCGGACCGAGAGCATGGGAATAATGTCGCGGACAAGGATGAACTCCTTGATCTTGCCGACACCCCCGTTGGGGCGGAGGACCGTGAGCTTGACCTCGTCGCCCCTTCGGCCCCGCAGCCGTTTGACGGCGTCGTCCAGGGAAAAGCGTTCGGTGGACTTGCCGTCGATGCGGATGATGCGGTCGCCGGCGAGGATGCCGGCCGTGTGGGCGGGCGTGCCTTCGACGGGGGAGATGACGGTGATGAACCCGTCTTTCTTGCCGACGTTGATGCCGATGCCGGCAAAGGCGCCGCCGGTTTCCTCCCGCATCTCGCGATAATCCTCCGGCGTCATGAACTGGCTGTGCGGGTCCAGGGCGGAAAGCATGCCGCGGAGGGCGCCGTAGCCGATCTCCTGGAACGTGGCGGCGTCCTCGTCCACGTAATGCTCGCGGATGGCCATCATGACGGAGGACACCAAATCGATGGTGACGTAACGGTTGTCAGCGTTCCGCGACCAAAGGTTGGTGGCGGCCGGTTCAGCCTCCGGCGCCTCCGGGATGGCCCCGGGGGCGGGAACGACCTGAAGGCCGGTGTCGGCGGCCCGCGCATGAGCGGCCAGGACCGCCGCGGCAGCCAGCAGGGCCGCGGCCCGTCGCCCGGCGGCGTGGAAAGATTTCATGGTGGGGAAGAATACCACGGATTACGGGGCTGACGAGTTGGATTTCCGAAGGGGCCGCCGGCTGTGGCCGTCCGCCGGCTTGGGTGCGCCTGTCAACCCTCCTCCGGCAAAATCCGTTTCACCAGCCGGTCGATGCCCGCCTTGGCGAACTCGCTGAACGGATAAAGTTTCTGCGCCTTCAGGTACCACGCCAGGCTGGAACCCACCTGCCCCTTCCCCTCCAGCGCCTGCGCCTGGCGCACTGTCCGCACGAAATCCGCCGCCTGCGTCGTGTACTCCGCCCGCAATTGGTTCAGGAGGGTGTCGTCGGGAAACTGTTGCGCGACGTTTTCCAGGCTTTCCCAGGCCCCGGCGAAATCATCCCGTTTCGCCGTCTCCTTCGCCCGGATGATCGCGCCTTCAATGATCTGCATGTCGTCCAACACCCGCCGCAAACGCTCCTGCCGGTCGGGATAAAGGGCCGTCGCGGCAATGAACCGGACCTTGTCCTCGAAAATCCGCCGGAAATTCCGCTGTTCGATCAACCGGTCCATGTCCGCCAGCGCCTGCTGCTGGATGTCCGCCTGGGAAAAAATGGCCCCGGACACCTTCGCAAGATCGGGGTTGCGCGGCCAGATTTCGGTCGCCGCGCGCATCTCCTTCTCCAGCGTGTCCCGGTCGCCGCTCACGGCCGCCACGCGGGCCTTGGCCAGGTGCATCGCGCTGACGGTTCGCGCCGTCTCGATGGCCGCCGTTGGCTTGGCCGCGTCAAAATCCGACGCCATCGCCTTGAGCGCCGCCACCTTTTCTTCCGCCAGCCCGTAATCCTTGACTTCCAGCGCCGACACGAGCTGGTTGGACGCCTGCACGAACCGCAGCACCTCGCGCTTGGCGTCCCGCGGCAGGCTCCGCATCTGGGGCATGAACTCCCCGATCGCGAATGTCTCCGCGAGCCGGTCCGCCGCCCCCGCCATCTCCCCCTTGTCCATCAGGAACTTGAACGCCGCGACGCCCTCCTCAATGTCGCGCATCGCCTCGCGCGCGAGGGAATCCAGGACGCCCAGCGTCGGCGGCAGGCCCGAAGTTTCCGTGAACAGCTTTTCGGCGTCGGTCCCCACCTTCAGCCGCGTGTCCCCGTCGCTGAACAGCGCCCGGTAAAAGCGGCTTGCCATCAGCACATGCTGGAAGCGGCGCTGTACGAAGAACTGCCCGACCAACGCCTGGAACTCGATCTTGGCCTGCAGCTCCGACGCCTCCTTTTTGAGCATGTTCGCCTTGATCATTGCCTGGACCTCGGCCAACCGCGTCACAAACGGCTGCATGGCCATGTCGCGTTCGGTCTCCCGTTCCTTGGCCCACTGCGCCGCCGCCAGCGGGTCCTTCGGCGGATTGTCCCCCATGAACGAGGAACGGGCTTTCATCTGCGAATTCCATTCCAGCGTGCTCTTCTCCTTCTCCAGGGTCTCCCGCGCCTTCTGGATGCGCCCGCTCTCGCGTTTTGCCAGCCAGACGGTGTGCACGGCGTTGGCCAGTGAGTCGCATAGCCCGGCGTCCACCTTGAACTGCGCCGCCCGCGGCAGCACGCCCCACGCCTCGTCCAGCTTCAACGGCGACACCGTGTCCGGCGCCAGCAGGTCCATCACGCGCCCGATCAGCCCCTGGTACTCCCTCTCCTCATCCGACGCCTGCTCCGGGGCATTGAGAAACTTCTCGAACCGCGCGCGGAACACCCGGTTGTCGCTGACCTTCCACACTTTTCCGTCCCACGCCACCACTTCGCTGCTCGGGTCCAGAAACGGCAGGTCCTTGCCCAAAAAACTGGAGTCCCCCTTCACCAGGTCCGCGCTGCTCCGTTCCTTGGGCGCGGGCGCCGGCGCCGTCCGCGTCTCCGGCTCCGCCTGCCCCTCCGGCGCCACGCTGCCGGGCGCCTGGCCCCGGCTCCACGCCCCCCCCACGGCCAGCGCCACCGCCCCCGCCGCCCGCCACCGCCGTTTCTACCAACGCCGCGCCTTCATAAATAAGCTTTTTATCA
>CAYSZK010000043.1:0-29689 GCA_964435495.1 uncultured Verrucomicrobiales bacterium | reverse complement strand
CCTCGAAACCCCCGACCCCCTCGCCCTGTTCGACTACTGGTCCGGCCTCAATAACAACCGCAAACTCCTCCTCGACCTCCGCAATCTCGGCCCCGGCCAGCTCAAGTTCGTCATCGACGCGCCCCTCCCCTTCTCCGAATTCGACTGGGCCCGCGATGAGGTCCGCCAGTCCCGCTCCGGCTTCGCCCGCGCCTTTTCCTCCATCCGCTACGACCGCCGCCGCATCGACACGCAAACCTTCACCTGGCCCGGCTCCCGCTACACCCTCGCCGCCATCAAGGCCACCGGCGGCATCTGCGTGGACCAGGCTTACTTCGCCACCATCGCCGGCAAAGCCCACGGCCTGCCCACGCTCTTCTTCTCCGGCCAGGGCGCCGACGGCGGCCACGCGTGGTTCGGCTACATGCGCGCCGACGACAAATGGGAACTCGACTGCGGCCGCTACGAAAACCAAAACTACGCCACCGGCGCCGCCTACGATCCCCAGGACTGGTCCCGCATCACCGACCACGCCCTCGCCTCCCTCGCCGCCCGCGTACGCGACACCCCCGCCTTCCTCGCCTCCGACCGCCACCTCCGCATGGCCGCCCTCCTCGCCACGCGGGATGACGGCCCCGGCGCAACCGCCGCCATCGACAACGCGCTCGCCGCCAGCAAGGACAACCCCGCCGCATGGCGCCTCAAAACCGCCATTCTCGACCACGCCGGCGACAGCTACAACCTCCACCGGCATCTCGAAGCCGCCATCGGCCAGTTCTCCCGCGACGACGATCTTGCCTCCGAATTCAAGGCCCGCCTCGCCGAGCTCCTTCGCAAACAAGGCGATGCCGCCAACGCCGAGCGCGTCGAGGGCTCCATCATCCGCGGCAACAAAAAAGAGCGCTCCGACATAAGCTCCCGCGCCGCCGCCGGACAAATCGCCCCGCTCCTCGCCGAAAAACGCTTCGACGACGCCTGGGACGAATACCGGCGCCTCGTCCGCAAACTCGGCGAAACCGGCGGCGGCAACCTCTACTACGAAGTCGTCAAACCCTTTGTCGGCGCCCTGCTGGAAGCCGGCCAAACCAAACTCGCCGCCAAAGCCCTCGAACTGGCCCGCGAAGAGCTGCGCCCCGACCGCGGCAGCATCCTCGACCTCGAACTCGCCGGCCTTGAGCGCGCCGCTTCCGGCGGCAAACGGCGCTGATTCTTTCCCCACCCCCCGGGAATCCCGCCCATGAAACCCCGGATCGAATGGCGCACAGCCGGATGGCTGGCCGCCGCGTTTGCCGCCTGCTGGGCGATGCCCATGGAGGCGGACCGCTTTCGCGGCGGCGTAATGGAAGGCCTGGCCCTCGTCCAATGGTACGCCCGCGAGCACGTGATCCTGTGCCTCGTCCCCGCCTTCTTTATCGCCGGCGCGGTCTCTGTGTTCGTCCGCCGGGAGTCGGTGATGCGCTTCCTCGGACCGGAGGCCCCCAAGGCGGTGGCTTACGGCGTCGCCGCGGTCTCGGGAAGCGTTCTCGCCGTCTGCTCCTGCACCGTCCTGCCTTTGTTCGCCGGCATCTGGCGCATGGGCGCCGGACTGGGACCCGCCACCGCGTTCCTCTACTCCGGCCCGGCCATCAGCGCGCTGGCCGTGATTCTCACCGCGCGGATTCTCGGCTTGGAACTCGGCGCCGCCCGCGCCCTGGGCGCCGTGGCCTCTTCGCTGCTCCTCGGCGCCGCCATGGCCTGGCTCTTCCGCAAGTCCGAGGCCGGCCGCGCGCGCGCGCCCATGGCGGCCGATTCCGGCCCGCCCCCGCGCCCGCTGTGGCAAACCACGGCCTGGCTGGGACTCATGGTGCTGCTCCTCGTCGCCGCCAATTGGTCCGACGCGGCCGCGGACGGCCCGGTTTTCCGCGCCATTGCCGGCGCGAAATGGCCGCTCACCGCGGCGTGCGCCCTGGCGCTCGCGGCGGCCCTCGCGGGCTGGTTCGGCGCGCCCCTCTGGAAAATCGCCTCCGCCGTGGCCGCAACCGCGGCCGGCGCATGGCTTGGCCGGGAGCACATGGAGATTCCGTTCGTTCTTGGCGGCCTTGCCCTCGCCTGGATCACCTCCACCTCCCAAGGCGAACTCGGCGCATGGTGGGACGCAACCTGGGACCTCACCAAACAGATCGCGCCGCTCCTGCTCGGCGGCGTCTTCGTCGCCGGCTTGCTGCTGGGACGCCCGGAGCACGAGGGATGGATTCCCTCGGCGTGGATCGCCGGCGCGGTCGGCGGCGAGAGCCCGCGCGCCGTGTTCCTCGCCGCGATCGCCGGCGCCGTGATGTATTTCGCCACCTTGACGGAAATCCCGATCCTGCAGGGGCTCATCGGCGGCGGAATGGGCAGGGGACCGGCGCTCGCGCTGCTGCTGGCGGGGCCGGCGCTGAGCCTGCCCAGCATGCTGGCCATCGGGCGGATTCTGGGCTGGCGCCGGACGGCGGTGTACGTTCTGCTCGTGATCCTGCTGGCCTCCGCCGCGGGATGGGCCTTCGGACAGGCGGCCGCTTCCCCCACAACCGCTCCGGTTTCCCTTTCCCCCCTCCCCACCCCCTGAACCCTCGAAAGGAAGAACGAACATGAAAAAACTGCAAGTCCTTGGCACGGGTTGCGCCAAATGCGCGGCTCTCGCCGACACCGCGAAACAGGCCGCCGACGAACTCGGCATCCCCTGCGAATTGGAGAAAGTCACCGACGTCCTGCGCTTCGCGGACTTCGGCGTCATGGTCACCCCCGCCCTCGTCGTCGATGGCGTGGTCAAGTGCGCCGGCAAAGTGCCGTCGCTTCACGAGGCCAAAACCTTGATCGGCGGATGATCCCTTGAAAAAGTTCTTCACGTTCGCCTTGATCGGGCTTGCGGTTGCCGGAGGCGCCGCCGCCCTGTGGAAGCAAATCCACCCCACGCACACGGCCTCCGGCGCGGCGCCCGCGGCCCCCGCCCCTGCCGCCCTGCCCCGGGACGGGGTCGTAGTCACCTACTTCACCACCAACGTCCGGTGCCCGTCCTGCCGCCAGATCGAGGCCCTGGCGCGCCAGGCGGTCGCCACCCACTTCGGCGCGGGCGAGAACCGGGACCGCATCGTGTTCCAAGTCATCAACACCGATCTGCCGGAGAACCGGCACTTCGTGGACCACTACCAAATCGCCGCGAAAACCGTCATCGTTTCGCGGCGTGAGAACGGCGCGGAAACAGACTGGATCAATCTCCAGGATGTCTGGCTGAAACTTGGCGATCCGGCCGGCTTCGACGCGTATGTCACCGAAGCCGTAACCCGCCGCCTCACGGATGGCGGATTCTGATGGAAATCGCCGGCGCTCTCTTCGCTGCGGCGTGGCTCGGCATTCTGACCGCCATCAGCCCCTGTCCCCTGGCCACAAACATCGCCGCGGTCTCGTTCCTCTCCCGCCGCGCGGGCCACCGGCGGCTCGCGCTCGCGGGAGCCGCGGCCTACACGCTGGGCCGCGTGCTGGTGTATGCGGCCCTCGCGCTTGCCGTCGCCTGGGGCCTGGCCACCGCGCCCACGCTCGCGGCCGAACTCCAGGCGCGCGCCGGCCCGTTCGTGGGTCCCGCGCTCATCCTGGCGGCCCTGGCCCTTTTGGGATGGATCACGCTGCCCCTGGGTTTCCAGGTGGGTGGCCAGGGCGCGGCCGAGCGCGCCGCGCGCCTTGGGTTGGCCGGCGATTTTTTCCTCGGCGCCATGTTCGCGTTGGCCTTTTGCCCGGCCAGCGCCGCCCTCTTCTTCGGGGCGCTCATGCCCGTGGCCCTGGCGTCGCCCGCGCCGCCCCTGGCCATCATGGCCTACGGAGCGGGCACCGCGTTGCCCGTGGCCGCGGTCGCCCTTGCGCTCGCTTCCGGGGCGGCCGGCGCCGCCCGTCTCATTGGCCGCATCCAGAACTTCGAGCGAACCACACGCGCGCTGGCCGCGTACGTGATCCTGCTCGTGGGCATCTTCCTTACGCTCACCCTCTCCTTCGGCTGGGGCGCTCCCGCGCCAACCCCGTGACACCGCGCCCACGCGTCCGCGGCGGGACATCCTGGCCGGACCCATCCGGAGCGGGGGCGCTTCGGGACATTCCGGGCCAGGCGGGGCGACGCCTTTCGCTTGCCCTGCCCGCGGACCCCATCTAAGGATCGAGACCTTACACCCCCCAAACCTTGCCCAACTTGAAAAACGTCATCATCATCTCCTGCGACGAACTCCGCGCCGATGCCGTCGGATTCATGGGCAATCCCGATGTGCGCACTCCCAACCTCGACCGCTTCGCCAAGCGCGGCCTCGTGTTGAAGAACCATTTCGCCGTCCACGGCAAATGCGTGCCTTCCCGCATCTCCCTGATCACCGGGCGCCATCCCCATACCGACGGGTTCCGCACGATCACCCAGCACCTCCCCGACGACCGGCCCAACCTCATCACCCACCTGCGCCGCATGGGGTACGAAACCGCGTTCTTCGGCCACCCCCACATTACCGAGGGGTTCTGGGGCGACAACACCCCGGGCTCCGGCACCACCCACTGGAATTCCTACACCAAGGGCGTCTTCGCGGAGCTGCTCAAACGCGAATGGCCCGCCCCCCCGCCCGCGCTCGAAGCGCGCCCCCCCGCCACGCTCCGCGACGGGCGCCAGGCCGGTTACTCCACCCGGCGCGAGGAACCGCTCACCGGTTTCTGTGACGACAACCGCGCCGAGCAAGCCATCGAATTTCTCACCCGCACCCGCGACAAGTCCAAGCCCTTCTTCCTCCAGCTCAACTTCGGCGCGCCCCACCCGGCCTACCGCGCCGCCGAACCCTGGCACTCGATGTATCGCCCCGACCGCATCCGCCCCTGGCCCCACGACCTTCCCACGAACGCGCCGCTTCCCCACCGCGCCATGCGCGAAATCCGCACCCCTTCCGACGCCACCCCCGCGTACTTCCGCGACATCCAGGCCACCTACTACGGCATGATCTCCAAGGCCGATGCGCTCATCGGCCGCGTTTTGGAAACGCTCGACTCCCAGGACGCCTGGAACAACTCCATCGTTCTCTTCTGGTCCGACCACGGCGATTTCGCCGGCCAATACGGCCTCTACGAAAAGTGGGACACCGCCATGAACGATTGCATTCTCAAGACCCCGCAAATCTTCTGCGCCCCCGGCCTCAAACCCGGCGCCATCGACAGCCTCACCAGCACCACCGACCTCGCACCCACCATCATTGATCTCCTCGGCGCCCCGCCCCTCCCCGGCGTCCACGGCGAATCGCTTCTGCCCGTCTTCGAGGGGCGCCGCCGCAAGGAAACCGTCTTCGCCGGCGGCGGCCACGAACCCGACATGTGCCGCCGCTTCGCCGCCTCCGGCGGCGCGGGCGTCGCCGATCCCGCCAACGGCAAACAGGAAACCTACCGCCGTTACCCCGACGCCATGGCCCGCACCAAAATGGCCCGCTCCGAAACCCACAAACTGGTCGTCCGCCTCGCCGGCGGCAACGAACTCTACGACCTCCGCGATGACCCCCACGAACTCAACAACCGCTGGGACGACCCCGCGCTCGCGTCCGTCAAACAGGACCTCCAGCTCCGCCTCATCGAATGGTGCCTCCGCACCGACACCGACCAGCCGCCCCAGGCCGAATTCGGCGCCTGACAAAGGCCCAGAGAGTGGAAGCGGCGTCCCGCCGCTTTACGCAGATCGGGAACATGCCCGCGCCGATAATGGGCGAACCGAGCCAAGCGCCGGAGACCATGCGGCGGTGTGCGGGCATCGGGTGATCCGAGGGAAAGCGGCGGGACGCCGCTTCCCCATCCTTATTTCCACGTCGCCACGAGATCGCTGGGGGTCATGTTGCCCACTTCCTTGGCAGGCCCCTGCGACCACAAAACCACGTCGCCGCGGATGTTGTTCCTCGGTCTCACCGCCGGCGGCATTTCGGAAATTTGGGTGCTGTCGATCTCATTGTCGTAATTGTAGTTCAGCACCATGTAGATCGGGTTCTTGAACCCGTCCACCACCTCCTGCGCCGGGTCGCTGCCCCTGAAATCCTTGGACTGCAAATCCACGAACGACACCTGCCGCGGGTTGATGTCCGCCGCGTTGCTCCCCATCAACGCCGCGATAATGTTCTTGAAATCGTCGCTGTCCGACTTGTATTGGGTGTCTTCGGAGATATCCGGGTCGGGCTGCGGCAGCCGGCCGTATTCGTTCTGATACGCCGCCACGCCCATCTTGATGCCCTGCAACAGCACCGCCGTTTGCGCCTTCTTCGCCGCCTTCTGCGCCGCCGCCGCCGCCGGGAACAGCAGCCCCGCCAACAACGCGATGATCGAGATCACCACCAGCAATTCCACCAACGTGAACGACGCCAACGCCCGCCTGCCCGACACCCTTTGAGTTCTCATGTCAATACAAGGTAAAACATTCCATCCGAAGTTCAATTCTTTTCTTTCCGGACCTCAAAAGGTGCCCCGCAGGGAAAAAGACAGGACCGCCTCCTCCTGACCCGCCGGGGACGGCGCCAGCGCCGGCAGGTCTTGGAACCGGTATTGCATCGACACCCCGGCGTCCAGGCCTTCATTGAGTTTCATCTCGGAACCCACCGTCACCGACGTCCGGTCCAGTTCCCGCGCCCCAACTCCCGTCACCAAGTCCAGCCGCTCGCGCATATCCCGCGCCGCGCCCAGCCGCAGCTGCACGTCCCGCGCCGCCCGCGTCCGAAACTCGCCATACCACGTCTCCTCAAAGTCCGTCGCGGCCCCCCCGTTATACCCGGCCTCGCCGCTCCGCGCCCCCATCGTCCACGCCGTGCCTTCCAGCACGTTCCACGTCAGCGCCGCCTCGGCCCGCGCCGTTTCCTTCCGCCACACGAGAAACTCGCCGCGCGTCTCCTCAATCCAACGCCGCGAAAGGCGCACGTCCACCGGCGCCCCGGGCAGGGTCTGCTGGAACGTGACCCCCTGCGACTCCTCCCGCACCTCCATTCCGTCAAATCCCCGACGCTCCTGCAACGCCGCATCCGCCCCCAGCCGCATCCCCGCGTACGGCGCCACGCCCGCATCCAACGACGCCCGCGCCGTGTCCTCTATCCCCGGCTGCGAATCGTAGCCCCGCGCCTGCCAGACGACGGATGGCGTCAGCGACAGCATCCCGCCGCGCCACGGCGCCGCCAACTCGTTCCGCACCGACATCTCGTGCGCCTCCGGCGACTCCGGCGCAAAAGGGTCCAGATCCTCCCGGCGCGTGATCCCCGTGCGCACTTCGTGCCGCAACGACAGGCCGTCCGCGATCCGCCGCGTCACCCGCATCCCCACCTCCTGCGCCACCTCGCCCGTGATCGAATTGGTCGTGATCCGCCGCACCGCGCGCGCAGGGTCCGCCCACGCCGCCGCCTCCGTCTCATCCGAATCTCCAAACGTTTGCCGCGCCACGGCGTTCGTCCCCAATGCCTCCCGCGTTTCCACCACCGGCTGCGCCCGCACCCCCGGCACGCCCGCGCACACCAGCGCCATCCCCCATACGGGGCCGCACACGCGCCTGTTCCATCGTCTTTTCATTCGGGGCCAACCCACATTATAGACGCTCCGGCGGGCGTTCCCGTTCAGATTGAAAATTCCGGGCTCGACTCCGCCCGAAGCCGTGCCTATGCCTTCCCGCTCCATGAATCAAGTCAGGCTCGGCATCGTTGGCGTGGGCGTCATCGGCACCATGCACGCCCAAAACCTCCTCGGCGGCAAAATCCCGCGCATGACCCTGGGCGCCCTCGCCGACACCGATCCGGAGGCGCTCGCCAAATTTCCCGCCCTCAAGGGGTTCCCCAACGCCGGCGCCATGCTCGCCTCGGGAATGGTGGACGCCGTCCTCGTCGCCACGCCCCATTATGCCCACACCACCGTCGGCATCCAGGCGCTCCAGGCCGGCCTCCATCTCATGGTCGAGAAACCGATCTCCGTCCACCGCGCCGACTGCGAGCGCCTGATCGGCGCCTGGACCAACCCCAGCCTCAAATTCGCGGCCATGTTCAACCAGCGCACCGATCCGCACTACATCAAGCTCCGGCAGCTTGTCCAATCCGGCGAGTTCGGCGCCATCCGCCGCCTGAACTGGATCATCACCAACTGGTTCCGGCCCGAAATCTACTACGCCTCCGGCGGCTGGCGCGCCACCTGGGCCGGCGAAGGCGGCGGCGTGCTCCTGAACCAGTGCCCGCACAACCTCGACCTGTTCCAGTGGATGTTCGGCATGCCCAACCGCGTCCGAGCCTTCTGCCGCTTCGGCCAGCACCACGAGATCGAGGTCGAGGACGAAGTCACCGCCTATCTGGAGTACGCCAGCGGCGCCACCGGCGTCTTCATCACCTCCACCTCCGAGGCCCCAGGCACCAACCGCCTCGAAATCACCGCCGACCGCGGGCGCGTCGTGCTCGAACACGGCAAAATCAGCTTCACCCGAAACGAAGTCCCCACGCCCGAATTCAGCCGCACCACCCCGAACAAGTTCGGTTCGCCCCCCACTTGGAGCATCGACATCCCGGTCCAGGGCAACGGCGGCCAGCACGTCGAAATCCTCAAGAACTTCGCCGACGCCATCCTCGACGGCGCCCCCCTCATCGCCCCCGCCCAGGAAGGCATCCACTCCGTCGAACTCGCCAACGCCATGCTCCTCTCCACCTGGGACGACGCCCCCATCCAACTCCCCATCGATGGCGCCCGCTACGAGGCCGCCCTCAAACAGCGCATCGCCTCCTCGACGTTCCAAAAGAAAACCGTCAAAGCCGCCGCCGAAGACGTGGCCGCCTCCTTCAACCGCTGAACCCCGCCCAACTTACCCCATGAAAATCCATCAAGTCGCCGCCCAGCTCTACACCCTCCGTGACCACTTAAAAACCCCGGCCGCCATCGCCGCCTCCCTCAAAAAGGTCCGCGCCATCGGCTACACCGCCGTGCAGGCCTCCGGCCTCGGACCCATCCCCGAAGCCGATCTCGTCAGGCTGCTCCAGGACAACGGCCTCACGCTCTGCGCCACCCACGAGGGGTCCGACCAAATCCTTAACACCCCGGAACTCGCCATCGAAAAGCTCCGGAAGCTCGGCTGCAAACACACCGCCTACCCGTTTCCCGCCGGCGTGAAATGGGAAAGCCTCGACGAAGTCAAGGCCCTCGCGAAAAAGCTCGACGCCGCCGGCGCGAAATTCCGCGAAGCCGGGCTCGTCCTCAGTTACCATAACCACGGCATCGAGTTCGTCCCCTTTGACGGGCGCACCGCCCTGGAAATCATCTACGCCGAGGCCTCCCCGGAAAATCTCAAGGCCGAATTGGACACCTACTGGATTCATTATGGCGGCGGCAACCCCGCCTCCTGGTGCCGCAAAATGGCCGGGCGCATGCCCCTGCTCCACCTCAAGGACTATGCCTTCTCCCGCGAGAACAAACCCGTCTTCGCCGAAATCGGCCGCGGCACCCTGGAGTGGAACGCCATCATTCCCGCCGCCGAAAAGTCCGGCTGCGAATGGTTCATCGTCGAGCAGGACACCTGCCCCGGCGACCCCTTCGACTCGCTCAAAATGAGCTTCGACTTTATCCGCGCGAATCTGGTGGGGTGACCGGCCCCAATCCCTCGCCTTGCGGGCCGGACCGGGTTCAGGTGGTCTTGCCGCCGGCTCCCGGCGGGTCGTCCTCCCCGCCGCCTTCGTCCTCCTCCGCCTCCGCCGCCTTGGCCTGCTTGGAAAGCTGTTCGAGCATCTCCGCCATGTCCTCGACCTCCGTCCAAACCTGGCGCGCCACGTAGATCGGCGCCCGCGCCTGCAACGCCAGCGCGATGGAGTCGCTCGGACGCGCGTCGATCTCCAGCAGCTTTTGATGGACCTCGTTCTCCACTTTCAGGATCAACCGCGCAAAAAACGTGTTGTTTTTCAGGGCGTTCACCACCACCCGCTCCAGCTTGACGTCCAGCGCCTTGAAAATGTGCCCGATCAAGTCGTGCGTCAGCGGACGTTCCCGCGGCATGTTCTGGAGAAACAACGAAATCGCCGCCCCCATGCCGTGGTCCACGTAAATCGTGAAAACCTTGTCGTCATTGCCCAAAAACACCGCGCACCCCTGCCCCTGGACGGGCACCACCGCCTTCACCTGCACCGGGATCACGCCGTTGGCCGCCATCTGCCCCACTCTACGGCCCAACCCGAAAAACTCAATCCCCCTTGCGTCCGCCGCGCTCCCGCCGCCCCGCCCGGCGGCGCGCCGCCCCGGTCACACCACGCGCGTGCGCGCCCGCGACGCCCGGTCCGAAACCCCCCGCGGAATCAAGAAAGGCACGCCCCGCTCCTCCGCCATCGCCGCCCCCGCCGCCACCGCAAACGCCGCCGCCTCCTCCGTAAGGCGGCGCGCGGGAAAATACTTCGCGCAAAACCATCCCAGCAGGGTGTCCCCCGCCCCTGTCGTGTCCACCGCCTCAACCTTCGGCGCCACCGCCCGGATCATCGCCCCCCGATCCGCAAACAGCGCCCCCTCCGCCCCCAGGGAAACCACCACCGTCTCGTGGCGCACCAGCAACTCCTCCACCGCAGCGCGCACCCCCGATTCCCCTTCCACTTTGCGCCCCATCAACGCCTCCAATTCCTCCAGATTGGGTTTCAACACTTCCGGCCCCGCCTCCGCGCCCGCCGCCAGCGCCGCGCCCGCCGCGTCCAACACCACCACCTTCCCCTCCGCCCGCGCCGCCCGCGCCAATTCCCGGTAGGTCTCCGCCGGAAACCGCGCCGGCAACGACCCGGCCATCACCACCACCGAAACCCCCGACGCCGCCTCCAGCACATGGCGCCGGATCGCCTCCGCGTCATAGTCCAACATCGGAAACGCGGGCCGGTTGAACTTCATCTCCGCGCCATTTGCCGCCGAGATCATTGTGTTGCCGCGGGTGGCAAACGGCACCGCCAGGAACGTGGTCTCAAGCCCCTCCTCCTGAAGGTAACCGTCGAATGCCGGCAACTCCGCCGCGCCAACAATCCCGGCCGCCCTCACCCCCGCCCCGGCCGACGAAAGCGCCTTGGCCACATTGATTCCCTTGCCGCCCGGCAACGCCACTTCCTCCTGGATGATGTGGACCCCGCCGCTCACAAAACCGTTGCGCAGCCTCCACGTCACGTCCACAGCCGGACTCAGCGTTACGGTCAAAAAATAAGGCGCGCTCATGAAGCCGCGCACCTTGCACACCCACACCCGCCACCGCAAGAAAACTTCATAACTTTATCTAACAACTTTCAACCAGTGATGTATCAGGTTGATTTTTTTGCGGCTCGTTGGGGGAGAGCAACTTGCGCATTCGCGCGCCGCTGCCCGCGCGGTAAGTCCGACAGGCTGCTGGCCCCACAAGAAAAAGAGGGAGCCCCAAATCGGGACTCCCTCCAAGCCATTCGTTGTCCGGCGTGCGGATTACGACTTCTGCTCTTCCTTCGGCTTCTCCTTCTCGCCCTCTTTCTTCTCGCCCTCGGTCTTCTCTTCGTCCTTCGGCTTGTCCTTCTCCTTGCACCCGCCGCCGCCACACTGGGCATTGACTGCCGACACCGACAACCCCACCGCAAACGCGGTGGCCAACATCAGACTGAATATCCGTTTCATCGCCGACAACTTGCCTCATTCCCGCAAAATGCAAGTTCCACCTTTGGGAGGATGCCCGAACCCCACCCTCGCCCACCCATTCCCCTTCCCCCTTCGCGCTTCGTGTCCTTCCCCTCCGTGTTATGCGGAAGGGAACTTGCGCCAAACCACGCTTGCCCCATCAATCGCGGAGATCGGCGCGAACGCGGGTGAAAAACCGGTCGCAAGCTTCCGGGAGCAGAGCCATCACGCGGCGGGCATCGTCGATGCGGGCCCCGACCCGGGCCGGGTCCAGAACCAGATCGTAAGCGTGAACGACCACATGCCGAAACCCGCGAAGCTCGTTCAGCGGCGCTTTCAGCTCAGGCGGGAGCAACGCCGGACGAACTCCGGGAATCTCGAGAGCCAGGCGTTGGAGGATCGTCGAGTGCCACCCGGAGGCGTCGCCAATATGGTTCTCGAATGCTTGGGCGAGGCGCAGGCCGGTTTGTTCGAAGGCGTTGTAAAACCGCTGCAGGTGGTGCGCCGCGGCCTCCAGGCCCGCCGGATGAGGCTGACGGAAACGGTCTTGGGCCGCCGCCAAGGCTTCCCTCATGACGCGCAAGTCGTCCCGGACCTCGGTCTCGAGCGTGGTCAGGCCTACGGCGTCCACGACTCCCCTTCCCGCCGGATTTTATCAGCAAGGCGCGACCCGTCGAGCACGACGATGTCCACCGGCCGCGCGAGGCGTTCGCTCAGCTCGCCCGTGAGTCGGTCCACGCTCCACGCTGGCGGCAAGCGCTCCATCGCAAGGTCGATGTCCGAATCCCGATGAAAACGCCCTGCCCTGCAAAGCGAACCGAAAACGAACACCTCGTGGCCCCGGAGAAGTTCACCCAAGTGCCGCCGCAAATCGTGGCGCACCCGCCTGCGCAGGGCTTCGCGTTCCCGAGCCCGCCGCGCATCGCGCTCCTGTAACAGATCGAGCATGTTAGCTTGGAAGTCTATCCGTTTCCATCAGCCGCGCAAGCCTCGGGTGCGCCTGCTCCCGTAGCGCAAGCGTCCGCTTGCGGAATGTGCCCTTGGTGGTGAGAACCTTCTCCCTCCTCCGTGGTAAACTTCTCCCCCCCTCCGTGCGCTCCGCGTCCTCCGTGGTTAAACTTCCCCTCCGCCCGCGCTTGCGCTAGCCTCCCGCGCACGATGCCCTCCCGCCCCAACATCCTCTTCCTCATCACCGACCAACAGCGCCACGACACCATCGCCGCCCTCGGCAATCCCGTCATCCGCACCCCGGCCCTGGACCGGCTCGCAACCGGCGGCACGGCGTTCACACGCGCCATGACGCCTTCGCCCGAGTGCGTCCCCGCCCGCTGCTGTTTCACGCACGGCCAGTACCCGGCCCAGACCGGCTGCTACGGCAACGGCTTCAGTTTCCCCACCGACGGACGCGAAACCTTCATGGCCGCCCTCACACGCGCCGGCTACCGCACCCACGGCATCGGCAAATACCATTTCGAGTACGACGACCCCGACCGCCGCCTCGCCGGGAACGGCTTCGAAACGCGCGAGATTCAGGAGGAACTCACAAACCGCCCGGAAAAGGACGATTACATGCGGTTCCTGTGGAGCCGCGGCTTCCGCGCCATCGCCGATCCCCACGGCGTCCGCGGCGACATGTATTACATGCCCCAGCCCGCCCAGATGCCCGCCGATTGCCATCCTTCCCATTGGGTCGGCGGCCGGGGCGAGGCTTTTGTCCGGGAACAGGCCGGCGCGGACCGCCCCTGGTTCGCGTTCGTTTCGTTCATCCACCCGCATCCGCCGTTCTGCCCGCCCTCCCCCTGGCACAAGCTCTACCGCGATGTGGATGTCCCGCCGCCGCACATGCCGCCGGATTGCGCGAAAAACTGGATTCACGTCAACCGCTTCCAAAACCGCTACAAACGGTTCGACCGCGGCTGGGACCTCCACCGCGTCCGCATGATGCGCGCCTATTATTACGCCTGCGTTTCGTTCGTCGATTTCCAGATCGGGCGCATCCTGGCGGCCCTCGACGAGACCGGCCAGGCCGCCAACACGCTCATCCTTTTCGCCTCCGACCATGGCGAGCTGCTGGGCGACTTCGGATGCGCCGGCAAACGCAGTTACCACGACGCCGCCTCCCGCATCCCCCTCCTCCTGCGCTGGCCCGGCGTCCTCCCCGAAGGCCGCCGCTGCGCCACCCCCGCCAGCCTTCTGGACGTCACGCGCACGCTGCTGGAGTCGGCCTCGGCCCGGCTCGAAACCCACCAGCCCGAAGGCGAAAACCTCGTGGGCCTGGCCACAAACCCGGACCGCGACCGCATCCTCTTCACCCAGCTCGGACGGCGCGACCACGCCATCCACACCGCCGTGAGCCGCCGCTGGAAGTACGTCTATTCCGCGCCCGACCATCGCGAACTTCTCTTCGACCTCGAACGCGACCCCGGCGAAGCCCTCGACCTCGCCGCCAACGGCGGCGGCACCGGCCCCCGCGGCCGGGCCGGCATCGCTGAAATGAAACCCGCCCTGCTGGACCATCTCCGCGCATTGGGCGAGACCGACGGCCTGGACGGCGCCGGTTGGAAGGAATGGCCCCGCGCCACCCTCCCCGAGAACCCCGACGCCGGACTCCTCTATCAGGACCACCCATGGGCGGCCGAGTTGGAGCGCATCCCGGGTTACTCCGCCTGACCCAAACGCCGCCACCACACGCCATGCGCTACTTCCTTGCCGGCAACGACACCGCCGTTGGCAAGACATGGATCGGCGTCCGGCTGGTGCGCGCCCTCCGCGCCGCCGGCGCCCCCGCCCTGGGCTTCAAACCCGTGGCCTGCGGCGACCGCGCCGACGCCGTGGCCTACCTCGACGCCGCCGGACCGGACTCCGGCGTCACCCTGGACCAGATCAACCCGTGGTTCTACCAGGCCCCCGCCGCCCCCTACACCGCGGCCATCCTCGAAGACCGCGCCCTTGATTTTGCCACTCTCGACGCCGCGCTCGCGGCCCTCGAATCCCGCGGCAATCCCGTGATCATTGAGGGCGCCGGCGGGTTGATGACGCCCCTGGCACGGGACGAAACCATGCGCGGCCTCGCGCGCCGCTGGAACTGCCCGGTGCTGCTCGTCGTCGAGAACCGCCTCGGCGCCCTGACCCAGGCCCTCGCCTGTGCCGAATGCCTCCACGCGGCGTCCCTGCCCCTGGAAGCGGTCATCCTCAACCGCCCGCCCCCTTCCGCGCCCGCGGCGTCCGCCGGCGCGCCCGGCCTGGACCTTGAGGGCCTGATGCAATCCAACTTTGCCGTCCTGGAAGAGCGCCTGCCGGGCCGCGTCTTCCACGGCGACAACGCCTCCCTGGCCGCCGTGGCCGGCAGGCTCTTGGGGAATCCGCGCCCCCCCTGAAAGCGTTTGACCTCCCCGCCGCGCGCCGTTACCTAACTGGGCCGTGAGCGCCATCCTGCAGCCCGCCCGCGCCGTTGGCGCCGCTGTGTTCGCGTTCCTGGACGCCCTCGGCAGCCTCCTCCTCCTCACGCTGGACACGTTCCATTGCCTCTTCACCCGCCCGCTGCGCATCGGCCAGACCGTCCGCCAGCTTTATTCTGTCGGTGTCCGCTCGCTCACGGTCTGCCTGATCACCGGCGTGTTCACCGGCGCGGTGTTTGCCGCCCAAATCCATTTCCAGTTCAGCCGTCTCAACATGGAGTCGGCCACCGGCTCGGTCGTCACTCTGGCCATGTGCCGCGAGCTGGGGCCCGTCCTCAGCGCCCTCATGGTCGCCGGACGCGTCGGGTCCGCCATGGCCGCCGAGTTGGCCACCATGAAAACCTCCGAACAGATCGACGCCCTCCGCGCTCTCGCCGTCAACCCCATCGAATTCCTCATCGTGCCCCGGTTTGTCGCCATGATGATCTCCCTCCCCGCCCTCGTCGCCATGGCCATCACCGCCGGCATCGGCGCCGGCTACCTCGTCGCGGTCCCCCTCCTTGGCGTGGACGGCACCTACTACTGGGACAACGTCATGAAATTCACCGAGGCCCGCGACATCTGGATCGGCGTCATCAAGGCGTTCCTCTTCTCCCTCATGATCGTCGCCATCGCCTGCAACAAGGGCCTCCTCTCCGAGCCCGGCGCCGAAAGCGTCGGACGCGCCACCACCGAGGCCATGGTCAACGCCTCCATCTCCGTGCTCATCGCCAATTTCTTCTTCACGCTCCTCCTCAACCGCCTCCTGCCCTCCGGCTGACGCCCATGGCCGATGCCGCCCCCATCATCGAGTTCCAGGGCCTCCACAAAACCCTCGGACGCCAGCACGTCCTCCGCGGCGTGGACCTCGGCGTCCGCCGCGGCGAATGCCTCGCCGTCATCGGACGCAGCGGCTGCGGCAAAAGCGTCCTCCTCAAGAATCTCATCGGCCTCATGAAACCCGAAAAAGGGCGCATCCTCGTGGACGGCCAGGACGTCGTCCCCCTCGACGAGGCCGGCATGGTTCCCATCCGCAGGAAAATCGGCATCGTCTTCCAGGGCGGCGCGCTCTTCGATTCCCTTTCCGTCGAGCAGAATATCGCCTTCCCCCTGCGCGAGGAAAAATGCCATTCGGAATCCGAAATCCGCTCCCTCGTCGCCGAGGTCCTCGACGCCGTCGGCCTCCCCAACCAGCAACGCAAAATGCCCGCCGAACTCAGCGGCGGCATGCGCAAACGCGTCGCCCTCGCCCGGTCCATCGTCCGCCGCCCCGAAGTCATCCTCTACGACGAACCCACCACCGGCCTGGACCCCGTCACCTCCGACAGCATCAACAAACTCATCAACGGCATGGGCAGCCGTTACGGCGTCACCAGCGTCGTCGTCACCCACGACATGAACAGCGTCTTCGCCATCGCCCACCGCGTCGCCATGCTCCACGATGGCCGCATCCATACGCTCCAAACCCCCGAAGAACTCCGCGCCAACCCCGACGAACGCGTCCAGCACTTCATCCAGGGCGTCTCCGGCGAAACAGACGCGATGATCTGAACCGGCGTGAAAGAGACCTTGGAACGCCTGGCCGCCACCGCCGCGGACGAAGGCCTGCCACTAATGTTGATCGGCGGACACGCAATCATTCTCTATGGCATCCCGCGGTTCACGCGCGACATCGACCTTTGCGTCCCGGACACCCACGAAAAAGCGTGGAGGGCCGCCATGCGGCGCCTGGGTTACCGGTTCGTTCACGGGACCAACGCCTTCCTCCAATTCACCGGCGATTCGGACGCCATGCTGCCCCCGGTGGACATGATGCTGGTGGACACGGCGACATGGGAAAAGCTTCTCGCGAATGCAAGGCGTCCCGCGGGGGCTTCCGGCCCGCCTCTGGACGTGCCGGCCCCGGAACACCTTGTGGCCATGAAACTTCAGGCCGCCGCATCCCCCCACCGCCGCACGGGCGCCTCCGACTGGAGCGACGTCGCCGGCCTTGTCCATGCGTGCGCAATCGATCTGGACGACCCCGCGTTTCGTGCGATTGTTGAGAAGTTTGGAGGCGCTTCGGCATGGCCACGGCTAAAACACGAACTGGAACGATAGACCCCGGGAGCGTGCGGTTGCGGTTCCCGGAACCCGGCGCGCCCCTTGCCCCCACCCATCTCGCGCCATTTGACTGGGCGCTCTGGATGGAGGAGATCGAAAAGGCCAGGCGCGCCTGGTTGCGCACCCAGGCCACCAAACCCGCGGCAAACGCCGATCCACCCTGGGTGCGCTTCCAACTCGAGTAGGGCGCTGTCCTGGCGTCCCGGCCCGCGGACCCCATGCCTTCCGGCGAACGCGCCAACCCGCGGCGCAAAGGTTTGGAATCGGAATGGTCCGCCCCCCGGCCGGCCGGGAACTCCCCCTTGACAACCCCCCCACGCCTCCTTTAACGTTCAAAACGTTTTGAATGTTCCGGCCACAGATGTCCGCGATGCCTTCGTCGATCTCGGCGGGCGCGCCGCCCAGCGCCTGGGCTTCGCCCGGTCCCTCGGCCAGATTTACGCCCTCCTCTACCTCTCCGAAAAGCCCCTCGGCCTCGACGATCTCGTCCGCCTCCTCGGCATCTCCAAAGGCGGCGCCTCCATGTCCGTCCGGCAACTCGAAACCTGGGGCGCTGTCCGCAAGGTCTGGCGCCGCGGCGAACGCCGCGATTTCTACGAGGCCAACACCGATTTCCGCAACCTCTTCCGCTCCACCCTCTTCGGCCTCATCCTCCCACGTCTCGAATCCGGCGGACGCCACCTCGCCGAGCTCCGCGACGCCCTTGACGGCACTCCCCCCAAACCCCGCGCCAACGGCGCCGCCCCCTCCTCCGCTTTCATGCGCGAACGCATCACCCGCATCGAATCCCTCCGCAACCGCTTCCAGAAACTCGTCCCCATGATCGAGGCCCTCCTCAAATGATCGCCCTCCTCCCAGCCCCGGCCCCCCCCAGCCCGCCGCCCGCGGACGGGGACGAGGTGTTTCCCTTCGCGGGAACGCCCATCCCCATCCAGGAACCCCGCTGGTGGGCCATCCACACCCGGCCCCGCTGCGAAAAACGCATGGCCGACTGGCTCCGCCTCGAACGCCACGACCAGTATCTGCCGCTGCGCCGCTCGGTCCGCTTCTACCCAGGCAAACGCGTCGAGTTCTTCAAACCCCTCTTCCCCGGCTATACCTTCGGCTGCTTCAGCCTCCTCGCCCGCCAGGCGGTCTTCCACTCCGATTTCGCCGCCAACATCCTCCACGTCGCCGATCAAACCCATTTCCTCACCCAAATCGAGCCCATCAAACAAGCCCTCGCCCTCGACGCCCCCCTCGAACTCTGCCCCTACCTCGAATCCGGCGCCCGCGTCCGCATCACCGCCGGCCGCTTCCGCGGCCTCGAAGGCATCGTCCAACGCAAGGCCGGCAAAACCCGCATTGTCTTGTCCGTGGACATCCTCCAACGTTCCGTCTCCATGGAGATCGACACGTCTATGGTCATGGTCGTGGGTTGATTTCCCATCCCAGGCAAAGTGCCGGGGATGGGAACACAACTCACTGCGGGTGAGTAGGTTTGGCGAAAAACGCCGCCGAACTGACCGGCACGGAGTGTGCCCTGTCCGCTCGCACCCACGATGCGCGACCGACAGTGGGCCACCTGTCCCCTTACCCCTTTGCCCTTCGTGTTCGTTGTGATGAAAAGTTCCCCGTCCCCTTGCTCTCGACCCTCGTCCCTCGACCCTCGACTCTCCCCACCCCCCCTTTCGTGAGCCCCGTGTGCTCCGTGAAATGCCCGTTCCCCGTCCCTCCCAATGACCCTCTCTCCCCCCGATCTGGCCCGCCTGCCCGGCGGGGAACTCGCCGCCGAAGGCTTGGCTGACGCAAAGGCCGGGCGGCGCTCCATTCCTGCCTGCCTCGTATGGATCGGGCGCCCCCGCCTTGTCCGCCACGGATTGCTCGACCCGGCCCTCGCCCCGCAATCCGCCGAGCCCGAGCGGGAGCTTTACCGGATGCTCCAAGCCGAACCCGGTGACGCCTACTCCCGCTACAACGCGCTCCTCCGCCGCTGGACAAGCTTCCAGCGTGCCCTGGACAGGATGCCATCCACCCCCGATGCGCCCTGAAACCAATCGCGGAAAGATCAAGGAGTTCATGCGCGAACTGGGCGCCGCCGTGCGCGGGCCTGGCCGCGTTTACCTCACCGGCGGAAGCACCGCCCTCCTCCACGGCTGGCGCGACACCACCATCGATATCGATCTCAAAGCCGACCCTGAGCCACCCGGCTTGTTCGAGGCCATCGCAACCCTGAAAGACAGCCTTGGCGTCAACATCGAACTCGCCGCTCCCTCCGACTTTATTCCCGAGGTTCCCGGCTGGCGCGAACGCAGCCCGTTCATCGCCCGCCATGGCGCGCTCGACTTCCTCCACTACGACCCGGTCTCGCAATGCCTCTCCAAACTCGAACGCGGCCACGCCCGCGACCTCGCCGACGCGGCCGCCATGGCGGCCTCCGGGCTGGTCTCCCGCGGCCAAGTCTGGTCCGCGTTCCTTGAAATCGAGCCGCTCCTCATCCGTTTTCCAGCCATCGACGCGCCGTCCTTCCGCCGCGCCGTGCAAGCTTTTGCTTCCCCCGATGCCCCGCCCGCCGCATAGTCGCCGCTCCCACGCCCTCCCATGAAACTCCTCGTCACCGGCGGCTGCGGCTTCGCGGGCGCAACGCTCATCGAACGCCTCATCGGCGCGCGCGACCCCGGCGCGCTCGACATTACCGTCCTCGACAACCTCAGCCGCCCGGGCGCCTACCTCAACCGCGAAGCCCTCCGCAACTTCGGCGTCAAGGTCGTCCACGGCGATGTGCGCAGCGCCGCCGACTTTGAGAATCTCGACTGGGTCGACTGGGTCATCGATTGCGCCGCCAACCCCTCCGTCCTCGCCGGCATCGACGGACGCACCAGCCCGCGCCAGGTCGTCGAACACAATCTCCTCGGCACCGTCAACATGCTCGAATTCGCCCGCCGCCACAGCGCCGGTTTCATCCTCCTTTCCACCAGCCGCGTCTATTCCATCCCCCCGCTCGCCGCCCTCAAGCTCGACGTCCGCGACCAGGCCTTCGCCCCATCCCCCACCCAGGACTTTCCCCCGGGCCTCTCGCCCAACGGCATCGCCGAATCCTTCTCCACCGCCCCCCCCGTCTCGCTCTACGGCGCCACCAAGGCCGCCTCCGAACTGCTCGCCCTCGAATACGGCGCCACCTGCGGCTTCCCCGTCTGGGTCAACCGCTGCGGCGTCCTCGCCGGCGCCGGCCAGTTCGGACGCGCCGATCAGGGCATCTTCTCCTTCTGGATACAATCCTGGTTCGAGAAAGCCCCTCTCCGCTACATCGGCTTCCACGGCGCCGGTCACCAGGTCCGCGACGCCCTTCACCCCGGCGACCTCGCCCCGCTCCTCACCGCGCAAATGAACGATCCCAAACGCAACGTCCCCCGCATTCTCAACGCCGCCGGCGGCCGGCGCAACGCCACCTCCCTCGCGCGACTCTCGGAATGGTGCGCCGAACGTTTCGGCCCCCGCGAAGTCGCCGCCGACCCCACCCCCCGCCCTTTCGACATCCCCTGGATGGTCCTCGACTGCGCCCGCGCCGCCGACGCCTGGCACTGGCGCCCTGAAACGCCGCTCTCCGCCATCCTCGCCGAAATCGCCTCCCACGCCGAAAGCAACCCCCACTGGCTCGACCTCACCGCGTAACATCCCTCCCAAACTCCGTCCCCCACTACCGTCGAGAGCCAGAACAGAGAGATGCTTGGTGTCCCCTCTTTCTCCTATCTGCTAACTCCCATCTCCCGGCTTCCCCCCTTCGTGTCCTTCGTGGTGAAAAGTCCCCCTCTGGAGACGGGAGACGGGAGACGGGAGACAGAAACAGGTCAAAGCGTTGTCACAAACCAACACGATAAGCGGCGGGACGCCGCTTCGACTGCCGGCCCTCGACCCTCGACTCTCGACCCTCGACTCCTTCGTGGTAAAAAACCCCCGTCCCCCGTCCCCTGTCTCCCCCCCCATCTCCTATCTTCCAACTCCTGCGCCGCAGGCGCCTCCCCTCCCCCTCCGCGCTCTCCGCGTCCTCCGTGGTTAAACCGCCCCCCATGCCACCGCTCATCCTCGAGCCCGGACGCGCCGAACGGCATTACTGGGCCGATCTCTGGCGTTACCGCGAGCTCTTCGCCATCCTCGCCTGGCGCGACATCGCCGTCCGCTATAAACAAACCGCCATTGGCATCCTGTGGGCGCTCCTCCAGCCATTCGCCACCATGGCCGTCATGACCCTTGTCTTCGGCAAAATCGCCAACCTCCCCTCCGAAGGCGCCACCCCCTATCCCATTCTTGTCTTCGCCGCGCTCCTGCCCTGGCAACTTTTCGCAAACTCCCTCTCCGCCGCCGCCGGCAGCATCGTCGCCAACGCCCCGCTCGTCGCCAAAGTCTATTTCCCGCGCATGCTCATTCCCGCCGGCGCCGTCGCGGTTGCCTTCGCCGATTTCCTCGTCGCCCTCGCCTTGCTCGGCGTGCTGATGGCCGCCTGCGGCTTTGCCCCGGACTGGCGGATCGTCTGCCTCCCGCTCTTCACCGCCGCCGCGATGCTCGCCGCGCTCGGCCCCGGCCTGCTCATCACCGCCCTTAACGTCCAATACCGCGACTTCCGCTACGTCATCCCGTTCCTGGTCCAGTTCGGACTCTACATCTCCCCCGTCGGCTTCAGCAGCGCCGTCGTCCGCGAGCGCCTCGGTGACACCGCCTTCCTCCTCTACTCCCTCAACCCCATGGTCGGCGTCATCGACGGCTTCCGCTGGTGCCTCCTCGGCGGCCAAACCCCCATCCACTGGCCCGCTTTCTCACTTTCCATGGCCTTCGCCGCCCTGCTCCTCGCCGCCGGCATCGCCCTCTTCCGCCGCACGGAACGCACCTTCGCCGACGTGATTTAAGACCCGTAAGGGACGCGCTTGCGTCGCAAGCGCGTCCCTGCTAGATTTCCACAATGCCACCCGCCGCTCTCGAGCTCCTCACCCCAACTGAAGTCCGGAAGAATCTGACGCGCGTCCTGAACCGCGTCGCCAGCGGCGGCCAACTGGGAATCGTTTACCGCAACCAGGTCTTCACCCTCCGCCCCACCGCCGTGGTCGCGGCCGACTCCGGCGAGGGATTCGGGATTCCCGACAGCCAGATGCGGCGCATTGCCAAGTCCCTCCATGCACGAGCCGCGCAAGAAACTCGAAAAGGGCGGAGCGTCCGCTGGACAGGCAACATCAAGGACCTCGTTCGAAATCGCGTTTGACCGCCGCGTCCTCAAGATCCTGGCCGCATGGAACGACGCTGATCTGGACCGCCTGAATGCGGCCTTGGGCCGCTTGGCCAACGGTTTCGGCTTTCCGCATTCCCATGCAGGCCTTGGCATCCGCGCTCTTGGGGGCGGCATTTACGAATTCCGGTTCGGCCTCGACCTCCGTTTCGTCTTCACCCGCCAAGGCCGCACCCTCTTTGTCCACACTGCTGGCACCCATGAGCATGTGAAAAGATTTCTCCGCGCCCACTAACATCCCCCATCTCCTGTCTCCTGACTTCTGTCTCCCGTCCCCTGTCTCCCGTCTCCCACCCCTCCCCATGACCTCCCTCCTCGTCACCGGTGGCGCCGGTTTCATCGGCTCCAACTTCGTCCGCATGCTCCTGGCTTCGCGCCCCGATGCCCGCGTCGTCAATCTCGACGCCCTCACCTATGCCGGCAACCCCGCCAACCTCGACGGCATCGACCGCGACCCGCGCCACACCTTCGTCCACGCCTCCATCGGCGACACCGCCGCCGTGGAACAGATCTTCGCCACCCACCGCTTCGATGCCGTCGTCAATTTCGCCGCCGAAAGCCACGTGGACCGCTCCATCGACACCCCCGAGCCTTTCATCACCACCAACGTCCTCGGCACCCAGCGCCTCCTCGACGCCGCCCGCCGCCACTGGAAATCCCTGCCCGCCGCCGAAGCCGCCCGCTTCCGCTTCCTGCACGTCTCCACCGATGAGGTCTTCGGCTCGCTCGGCCCCGGCGATCCCGCCTTCCGCGAATCCACCCCCTACGACCCACGCAGCCCCTATTCCGCCTCGAAGGCCGCCTCCGACCACCTCGTCCGCGCCTACCACCACACCTACGGCCTGCCCGTCCTCATCACCAACTGCTCCAATAACTACGGCCCGCGCCAGTTCCCGGAAAAACTCATCCCCCTCATCATCCTCAACGCCCTCGACGGCAAGCCGCTCCCCATCTACGGCGACGGGCGCAACGTCCGCGACTGGCTCTACGTCGAGGACCATTGCAGCGCCATCGCCCGCGTCCTCGACAGCGGCGCCGTCGGCGAAACCTACTGCGTCGGCGGCCGCTCGGAACGCATGAACATCGAGATCGTGGACATCGTCTGCGCCGAACTCGACCGCCGCGCCCCGCGCCCCGACGGAAAATCCTACGCCACGCTCAAGACCTTCGTCACCGACCGCCCCGGCCACGACCGCCGCTACGCCATCGATTGCTCCAAAATCGAGCGCGCCCTCGGCTGGAAACCACTGGAAACCCTCGAGACCGGCCTCGGGAAAACCGTCGCCTGGTACCTCGAAAACCGCGCCTGGTGCGACGACATCACCCAGGGCCGCTACCAACGCCAGCGCCTCGGCGGCGTTTGATTGTCACCAGATTCTCTATGCAACTCGCCTCCGTCGAAGCCATCTTCGCTGCGCTCAATACCGCCCGCGTCCGCTACCTCCTCGTCGGCGGCCTCGCAGTCAACGCCCATGGCTACGAACGCTTCACCAAGGACGTGGACCTCCTCATCAGTCTGGAGCCCGACAATATCCGGCGGGGACTCGAAGCCCTGCAGTCCATCGGCTACCAACCCTCGATCCCCATCACCCCGGAACAGTTCGCAGACCCCTCCCTCCGGGACTCTTGGCGGAGGGAAAAGGGAATGCTCGTCCTCAAGCTCTGGAGCGACGCGCACCGCCGCACTCCCATCGACATCTTTGTCCATGAACCCTTTCCCTTCGATGAAGCCTTCCACAACGCGGTCAGCGTGACGATCGGGCCCGGCTTGACCGTCCCCGTCATCGGCCTGCGCGACCTGCAATCCATGAAGCGAGCAGCCGGCCGCCCCCAGGACCTGGCCGACATCGCTGAACTGGACCGCGTCCAGCAGCTCAAGCAAAGTTCCGATCTCCCTCCATCCCCGGACCCGAAACCCGAACTCTGACACCGGAAACCTTCGTCCATGCAGCCCCTCCGCGACTCCAGCGCAAACAATCCGCCACCCGCCGCAAACCTGGCCAATCATCCCGGCTTCAGGTGGTGCACCGCACAAGGCTCGCGCGACCACACTCTCCTTGTCGGACTACGGAGTTCTTTCCGTGAGAATATCCAATGGCTCGAAGAAGCTGAACTTGTTTCGCTCCGGTTCTCCTGTTCCCAGGCGAATTCTGATTTGCCGCCCCCGTCCCCTTGCTCTCGACCCTCGACTCCCATCTCCTAACTTCTAACTTTTAACTTCTGCGCCAAAGGCGCCCCCCATCTCCCATCTCCTAACTTCCAGCTTCTAACTCCCGCGCCCCCGGTGCCCCCCCTCCGTGCGCCCCGTGTGCTCCGTGAGAGATCCGTCCCCCCTTCTTCGTGGTGAAGAGAAGAACCCTCCCAACTGGGAACTGGAAACTCCAAACTCGGAACTGCCCCCCATGAAAGCCATCATCCTCGCTGGCGGCAAAGGCACGCGCCTCTACCCGCTCACGCTCGCGGTCTCGAAGCAGATGCTCCCCGTCTGCGACAAGCCGATGATCTATTATCCGCTCTCGGTCCTCATGCTCGCCGGCATTCGCGACGTGCTCATCATCTCCACCCCCAGCGATCTCCCGCTCTTCCAACGCCTCCTCCGCGACGGCTCGCAATTCGGCATCCGCCTCGAATACGCCGAGCAACCCCACCCCGGCGGCCTCGCCCAGGCCTTTCTCATCGGCGCCGATTTTGTCCGCGGCGGTCCCTCCTGCCTCATTCTCGGCGACAACCTCTTCTACGGCGCCGCCCTCCCCGAACTCCTCGCCGAAGCCACCGCCCGCCCCGACGGCGCCACCGTCTTCGCCTATCACGTCTCCAACCCGTCCGATTACGGCGTCGTCGAGTTCGACGCCGCCGGACGCGCCGCCTCCATCGAGGAAAAACCCGCCAAACCCAAGTCCAACTACGCCGTCACCGGCCTCTACTTCTACGACAAACACGTCGTGGACCACGTCAAAAATCTCAAGCCCTCCCCGCGCGGCGAACTCGAGATCACCGACCTCAACCGCGTTTACCTCGACCAGGGCAACCTCCACGTCGTCACCTTCGGCCGCGGCTTCGCCTGGCTCGACACCGGCACCCACGAGTCCCTCCTCGACGCCTCCCAGTTCGTCCACGCCATCCAATCCCGCCAGGGCCTGCGCATCGCCTGCCCCGAGGAAATCGCCTTCGCCCAGAAATGGATCACCCGCGGCCAACTCCAGGCCCGCATCGCAAGCCTAGGCAGCGGCGACTACGCCGCCTACCTGAACAAGCTTCTCGTCCCGTAAGTACCCGATCTTCCAAATCCCAAACTCCGCGCCCTTGGCACCCCCCCATCTCCAATCTCCTATCTCCCAACTTCCGCGCCAAAGGCGCTCCCCCATCTCCCATCTTCTATCTCCCACGCCCTCGGCGCCCTGCTCAAGATGAAAGCCGCCGCCGCCCTGAAGGACCTCCATGGCCTCTGACTCAAAACCGGAATCCATGACCTTCGAATGGTACACCGGCACCCCCGAGGGCGACCGTCTGACCACCCTGGCGGCGGGTTATCGCATGACGTTCCGCGAGAAAATCCTCTGGTCCGAGCAATGCGCCGCCATCGCCCGCCGCAACGCCCGCCGTTCCTTCCAGACCCTCCGCAATGCCATGGCCACCTTCTGCGGCCCGCCGTTGCCCCCGACGACCCCTCCGCGTGCGCCGTGAAATTTCCGAAGGCTGTGCCCTGAACCGATTTCTTTCGCCCCTCCGGGGCTTTATCCTGTTTCCCACCTGTTTTCCCAGCGTTGAAACGCTGGGCTATTTCCTTTCGTCCCTACCGGGACTCTTTGCGCGCTTCGCGCCCCCGTCCCCTGTCCCCTGTCCCCCGTCTCCCGCCCCCCCTCCGTGGCAACCCGCGCGACGAGGCGCGGTGCGGGATGGATGGATGGGCAAGGCATCTTGACCCTGGGAACCGCCACGCTAGATTCTAGTTATCATGAATCCCTCGGCAGTCGCCGGCCACCGTGATCGGGTCCCTTTTCGACCCTTTCGCATCAATTTAACAAACGGCAAAGTGTTTCAGATCGAGTATCCGGATCACGTCATGGTGCCGCACGACGCCAATGTCGTCGTACTGTTCGCCAATGGGATCACGCACACAATCGACTCCAATCACATCGTCGAAATCGAGGAACTGGCGGCGCGGGCAGGCGCGGCGTAACATTCTTGGGCGCAAGTAGCGTCGAATTTCACGGCACGCCCTCCCGCGGCACAGCCGCCTTGGAGTGATCCGGCTTGACGGAGCTTTGGATTTGCCCGCAGCCGAGGCGTTCCGCAAGAGGCGCCCCCCCTCCGTGCCCTTCGTAGTGAAAAGTCTCCTTGGAAACGGGGGACGGGAGACGGGGGACAGGAACATGTCAACGTGCTTTCATCAACCAACACGTTAAGCGGCGTGACGCCGCTTCCACTTCCTCCCTATCTCCCATATCCTATCTTCCAACTTCCGCGCCTCCGGCGCCCCCCTTCGTCCCCTTCGTGTCCTTCGTGGTGAAAATTTCCCCTCTACAAACGGGAAACGGGGGACAGGGGACGGGAGCCAGAAACATGTCAAAGCGCTTTCATGAACCAACACGTTAAGCGGCGTGACGCCGCTTCCACTTCCTCCCTATCTCCCATCTCCTATCTCCCAACTTCTGCGCCAAAGGCGCCCCCCATGATCCTTCTCCTCGGCGGCACAGGCTACGTCGGCCAGGCGTTCCAACAGGAACTCCGGCGCCGCGCCGTTCCATTCCAAAACGTCGCCCGCGCCGATTGGGACTACACCCACCGCGCCACACTTGCCGCCCGCCTCCGCGAACTCCGCCCCGATTTCCTCGTCAACTGCGCCGGTTACACCGGCAAACCCAACGTGGACGCCTGCGAACTGCACAAGGCCGATTGCCTCGACGGCAACGCCGTCCTTCCCGGCCTCCTCGCCGAAACCTGCGGCGAACTCGGCATCCCCTGGGGCCACGTCTCCTCCGGCTGCATCTTCACCGGCGACAAAGGCCCCGCCCCCGACGGCACCCCCCTGGGCTTCGCCGAAACCGACACCCCCAACTTCTCCTTCCGCACGAACCACTGCAGCTTCTACAGCGGCACCAAGGCCCTCGGCGAAGAAGCCATGGGCTGCGCCACCCACCAGAACCGCTACCACCCTGACCCGGCCGTTGACGCCTTCATCTGGCGCCTCCGCATCCCTTTCGACAACCAGGACAACCCGCGCAACTACCTCACCAAACTCCTCCGCTACGCCCGGCTTCTCGACGCCCGCAACTCCCTCTCCCACCTCGGCGAATTCGCCGCCGCCGCCCTCGACTGCCACGCCCGCCGCCTGCCCTTCGGCATCTACAACCTCACCAACCCCGGATCCCTCACCGCCCGCGACGTCGTCGAACTCATCCGCGCCGAGCACCATCGCCGCCTCAATGCCGGCCGGCCGTCCCCCTTCAAGGACACATTCGATTTCTTCGCCAGTGAAGACGAATTCATGGACAAAGCCGCCAAGACCCCCCGCTCCAACTGCGTCCTCGACACCGCCAAAGCCCAAGCCGCCGGCCTCAACATGACCCCCGTCCGCGATAAAATCGCCGAATGCCTCGCCACCTGGCGCCCCGTGTAGCCAGATCCCCCCCTATCTTCCATCTCCTAACTCCCAACTCCCGCGCCTCCGGCGCCTCCCCCATGCCCCCCGCCCTCCAGATCGACCGCCTCGGCAAGGCCTACACCCTCCGCCACAACCGCGCCCCCGGACGTTTCCAATACCGCCGCCTCAGCGAAGACCTCGCCCACGCCTGCGCCACCCCCTTCCGCTCCATCAGCCGCGCCTTCCAGCGTAAACCTTGTCCGACTTCCCCAAACAACCATCAACCATCAACCATCAACGATTCCCCCAGCCCCCGGCTGGAACAATTCTGGGCCCTCCGCGACGTCTCCTTCGCCGTCGCCCCCGGCGAGGCCATCGGCATCATCGGCAGGAATGGCGCCGGAAAGTCCACCCTCCTCAAAATCCTCAGCCGCATCACCGAGCCGTCCGAGGGACGCGTCACCCTCCGCGGCCGCGTCGCCTCCCTCCTCGAGGTCGGCACCGGCTTCCATCCCGAACTCACCGGCCGCGAAAACATCTTCCTCAACGGCGCCATCCTCGGCATGACCCGCGCCGAGATCCGCGCGCGCTTCGACGAAATCGTCGCCTTCGCCGAGATCGAACAGTTCCTCGACACCCCCGTCAAACGCTACTCCTCCGGCATGTACGTCCGCCTCGCCTTCGCCGTTGCCGCCCATCTCGACCCGGAAATCCTCATCGTTGACGAGGTCCTCGCCGTCGGCGACGCCGGATTCCAGCGCAAATGCCTCGGCCGCATGCAATCCTTCGGGGAACACGACGGCCGCACCGTCCTCTTCGTCAGCCACCAGATGGAGGCCATCACCCGCCTCTGCAAACGCGCCATCCTCCTCGACCAGGGCCGCGTCGTGCTCGACGGTCCCGCCCCCCAGGTCGTCGCCGCCTACATCGACTCCTTCACCCGCCCCGCCGAATCCCAGTCGCCCCGCGGCGCCCGGCACGTCGAACTCGACGCCGCCTGGGCCGAGGACGAACAGGGCAACCGCCAGGCCTCCTTCGACATCCGCAAGCCCGTCGTCATCCGTTTCCGCTATTGGATCCTCGGAAAACCCGTCCGCGCCACCCACGGCCTCAACCTCTTCAACGATACCGGCATCCACGTCCTCAGCTCCCATGACCTCGAGGACGCCGCCCGCGCAACCCTCCGCGAACCCGGCCTCCACGAGGCCGCCGTCACCATCCCCGGCAACCTCCTCGCCGAGGGCCATTACACCGTCGCCCCCGCCGTCTTCTGGCCCGATCCCCTCGAAATCTTCCTCGACGAACGCGCCGCCTCCTTCTTCGTCACCGACCCCATCGAAGGCGATTCCGCCCGCGGCCACTACCACGGCATCTTCCCCGGCGTCACCCGCCCCATCCTAAACTGGTCCAGCCCAAGCCGCTAAATCCGCCGGAGGCGGGCCTTCAGGCCCGCGCGGGGGCAAGGGGGCGTCCGCCCCCCAGCTCGTTCTTCGTTGAGCGTTGTTCGGCTGTCCCCCCCCAACTCCAATCTCCCGCGCCCCAGGCGCGCCCCTCCCAAGAATTCAGGATTCAGGAGTCAGAATTCAGAATGCCTGTCCATCAGTTTCCCCTCCCATTCTGACTCCTGACTCCTGACTCCTGACTACCGCCCCCCTCCCCCCTTAGCGTCTTCGCGCCTCGCGTGAGACAATCCCCTCTGGCCCCCCATCTCCTAAC
>CAYSZK010000042.1:0-29702 GCA_964435495.1 uncultured Verrucomicrobiales bacterium | reverse complement strand
CCTCATTACCAATATGTTCTGTCATTTCAATTCCCCGTCAACCGGACACCCGTGAGGATTTGGAATGAAAGTCCATCGCGCCATCTGGTCCAAAACGCGTTCAGGTCGGATATTCATAGAAGGATACAGTGATTAGATGTGGCCAAGATTCTCGAGCGTCTGCAAGATGTCTTCCAATTGTTTCCTTCGGTTGATCGTGGAACCGCCTATCAACGCGGCGGCAAGCGCCTCGACCCGTGCGCCGGTTTGCGGTAACAGGGACTTCACCAACCGGACCTGGCCGGGTAGGTCATTTGGCCAAGGATGTTTGACAGTTTTGGCGGGCTTCGACGGCCCGCCGCTCCCCGTGTCAAGTTCGGTCTGGAGCGCCTTTGCCGGGGCGCCGGCCGGATTCTGGAACTCGGGCCGCAGATAGCGGACAATCCCCTTCGCCTCCTCGTCCGCCCGTTGGTGGTTGAGCGCGACGAGACGGCCCAGCAGGTCCGTTTCCTTCGCCTGCCGCCGGGCGGGGTCGGGGTCTTGAAGCGGATGCAGGTCCGGCCAGCCGTAGGCTTCCAGGACGGCGTCGTCGAGATCGTCGTGGATTTGCTTGAGAACGCTCACCAAACCGCTCTCGTGGATCGCTTTGTCCTTGTCATCGAGCGGGGCGCCGGCGCGAAGTTTTTCCAGAACGTTGTACATTCCGGTCAACGTCAATTCTGGGTCCGCCGCCTGCCGCGCCTTCCGATGGGCGTCCAGCCTCTCCCCCAAGTCCCGGATGCGCCGCCGCACCGGTTCCGAAGGGTCGGGGAAGGGGAAGGGCTCAAAGCACACCGTCTTGTTGTAGCGGGGGCGGTCTTCGAGGGTTCCACCGGTTCCAAGAGCCCAGGCGACATGGACGGAACTCGAAAGCACGCCGAGATGCCATGCGTCGGCGGTTGCGATGCAGACGACCATATGATCCGCAAGGATTCGGCCATCGATGAATTGGAATACTCGGTGCTTAGCAGTTTCCGTAGTGCCAATGTAGCGGGACAATCCGTTCAGTGCCCGTCTGAGGATTGGACGTTCCCAGCCAAACCGCCACCAAAGGCGTTTGAGGACCGCACGACGGTTTTGATCCCGTTCCGGTTTCACGTGGGTAAGGACGTGCTGGAAGGCCGCTGGGTTCGCTGCCGCGGCGTCCTTTTCAGTCATGAACGAAAAATCAATCAAATACCGCTCTCTCCGCCGCCGAAGAAGATCCATTCCTCCCACGTATACGCGAATCACTTGGGAACCAGTGGCCATCAATGCGTGGGCCTCGCCGGGCTCCAAGATGAACCCTGAACCATGAAGAGCAACACCCATCCCCGCAATCAAGGCATTCGACTTTAGCGGACCCACAGAAACCAAGTCCGCTCCAATACGAAGATTCGAGCCGATCGCACCGAAGGCGGTGCTGATCTCCACTTCGTGCTCGCCATCCGCAATTTCACGCTCATCAATAACGCTCGCGAGGATGCCGGCGCCTTCGCCGGGCGCCGCAACCGTCATGGCAATCCGCACCGCTGCGCCGTCGGCGGAATCGACCCACGGATGATCTGGAATCGCAAAGTCGATGTGGACCGGATGCTTCGTTTCCGAAAGGTGGGGTTCAAGGACCCGGCGGTTGAAGGTCTGGTGAATCGAGTTTGTCGTAATGAAACCGAAACGGCGGATTTTCCCAGCGCGAAGCAGTTCAGCGGCCTTTTGCCACCAGAACATCACGAAATCCGCTGACTCCGGAACATCGCCGCTCCACGCCCAGCGAAGGGCCTCGGTGTAGCCATCGCCCAAAGCATCAATCATACGTTTGGTGCCAATAAACGGCGGATTTCCGACGACGAAATCGGCTTCGGGCCATTCGGCACGGCGCGGGTTCTTGTAGTCGAACACAACTTTGGTTGCTGTTTCGTCGGGCACTTCCCGGCCGGTGACAGGATGCTGCTTGGTGGTGTGGCCATCCCAGACAGCCAGCGGCCTGCCGCCGGGGCCGGGGCACGGCGTTTTGGCGTCGAAAGCGAGGACGGCATCCTGGTGGCGGATGGTGTTCCGCTTTTCGAGGAGGGGGCGGTCGTTGGTGTCGGCCTTGCCTGTGGCGCGGTGCTGCCACTGGAAGTAGCCGATCCAAAGGACCAATTGCGCGATGGCGACGGCGTGCTGGTTGATTTCGAGGCCGAAGAACTGGCCGGGGCGGACTTTGAACTGCTCCATCTCGAAGGTGCGCGGGCCGCCGAGGGTTTCGTAGAGGTCGAGAACTTCGGCCTCAAGGCGTTTCATGTGTTCGAGCGTGACGTACAGGAAGTTGCCGGAGCCGCAGGCGGGGTCGAGGACGCGGACGGCGCAGAGGCGGCGGTGGAAGGCCTCGACTTCGGCCTGGGCCTTTTTGTCCGCGCCGCGGGCGTGGTGCTGGGCGGCGGCGGCGCGGGCGGCGTCCCATTCTTCGCGGAGGGGCTCGATGATTGTGGGTTGGACGAGGCGCTCGACGTAGGAACGCGGGGTGTAATGGGCGCCGAGCTTGTGGCGTTCGCGGGGGTTGAGGGCGCGTTCCAGGAGGGTGCCGAAGATGGCGGGTTCGACCTCGGCCCAGTCGGCGGTGGCGGCGTTCAAGAGGAGCTGGATTTGGGCGGCGTCCAGCGGGAGGGCGGCGGGATTGTCGAAGAGGCCGCCGTTGAACTGGGGAATCCCGGTCTTGAGGACCATGGAGAACTTCGCGCCGTCGCGCATCTCCTTCCACAGCCCTTCGGCCATGACCGTGAATCCGCCGGGCTTGTCCTTGATCTCGCGCAGCATGTCGAGGAATCCGGCCTTTGGCAGAAGGCCGATGTCTTCGGCGAAAAGGGTGAACAGGCAGCGCTGGAGAAAGAGCGCGACGGCCTCGGGATCGTGCCCCTGGACTTCGAGGGATTGGGCGAGCCGGGCGAGATGGGCGGCGATTTCGCGGGTGACCTTGGCGGCGCGCCTGGACGGGTCGAGCGAAAGCGGATCGAGCCAGACGGCGCGCAGAAGCTGGCGAATGGCGGGGTCGCGCAGGTCCTGGAGGAGGATGCGGTGGGTGGCGGGTCCGGGGAAGCGGACGTAGGCGCCGCCGGTGCGGGAAAACTCGGCGTAAAGTTCGATGACATGGCCGACGTCGCAGACGATGAGGAACGGGGGCCGGCCTTCGGGGGCGGGAAGGTCGCGGATGTACCGGCGGGCCTGGTGATAGGCGCGTTCGAGGGCCTTGTCCCAGGTCTTCGAACCGCGGACGCCGTGGCCGGTTTTGTAGGGGGCTGTTTCATCGAGGAGCAGGGCGTTGGAGGCGGGCTGGGCGGCGGCGGTGACGCCCTGCTTGGTTTCGAGAACGAAACAACTGGCGCGGTAAAGGTCGATGAAGGCGGTGGTTTCCGTGCCGTCCGGCGCGATGCGGGTCACGGCGCGTTCGAACGTGTAGGCGTTGCCGGCGGCGTTCGCCTTGGCGGGATCGGGGCGCGGGACGCCGAGCAGGTCGCAGAGTTCGGACAGGAAAAGCTGGTAATTGGCGCGCTCGGAGGCGCCAGAACCCTCCCAACGGGCGATGAAAGCGTCAGGGTCGGCGGATGGGGGCACGGCGCGAAGTATGGAAGCGGATTCGGCGGCAGGAGGGAAGGGGAATTGGGGAAAGGCCGACAGGGCGAATCTACCGGCAGATGGAGTCCGGGTCGATGCGATACAGGATTCGCTTCTCCATCAGGTGATACTCCTCGGCAACCACCCCCCCGTTCCGCCTGATAGGCCCGGCCTGCGCCCGGCCACCGCCCCCGGCTGCCCACTGTCTGAACCGGGGGCGCTATCTGGACCGCAGGCGGCCACCGCGCCACTCCGGGCAAACCGCCGCTTGACGGCCCGCCCTCCGACTTCTAGTCAAGTGCCCATGAACCTTCCCCACACGTTCGCGGTCGTGCCGCGCCTGCCCGCCCCGCTGGAACCGCTCCGCACGGTCGCTTACAACATGTGGTGGGCGTGGAACGCCGATGCCCGCGCCCTTTTCCGCGACCTGGACCCGGAGTTGTGGGACGCCTGCGGCCACGGCCCCGCGTCGATGCTCCGCCGCATTTCGCAAAAGCGCCTGGCCGCCGCCGCGGGGGACGCCGGGTACGTGAAACGCGTGCAGGCGGTGCAGAAGGACCTGGAGCGCTACATCGGGCGGCGGGACCGCTGGTTCCGGAAGCAGGCGTTTCCGGAACAAGACGATTTCCTGGTCGGCTATTTCAGCGCCGAGTTCGGATTCCACGAATCGCTCCAGACCTATTCGGGCGGCCTGGGCATTCTCGCCGGGGACCATTGCAAGTCGGCGTCGGACCTGGGCCTGCCGTTCGTGGCGGTCGGCCTCATGTACCGGCAGGGTTACTTCATCCAACGCCTCAACGGCGACGGGTGGCAGGAGTCGGAATACATCACCTGGGATTTCCACGATCTCCCGATCACGGAGGTCCGCCACGCCAACAACGAGCCGGTCCGCGTGACGGTGCAGTTGCCGCATCGGCCGGTGAAGATACGGGCGTGGGAGGCGAAGGTGGGGTTGTCCCGGATTTTCTTCCTGGACACCGACCTGGCGGAGAACCGCGAGGACGACCGGCGCATCACGTACCAGCTTTATGGGGGCGACCACGAGATGCGGATCAAGCAGGAGATCGTGCTGGGGATCGGCGGCAAACGGTTCCTCCGGGCCATCGGCCTCAACCCGACGGTGTTCCACATGAACGAGGGGCACGCGGCCTTCCTTGCGCTGGAACGCATCCGGCGCCCCGTGGTCGAGGAGGGCGCGGATTTTTATTCCGTGGTGCAAACCGTGGCGGCAAGCAGTGTGTTCACCACGCACACGCCGGTGCCGGCGGGCAACGACGCGTTTTCGCCCGAGCTGATGCACGCCTATTTCGCCGATTTCGCGCGCGAGCTGGGGATCGGTTTCGACGAATTCCTGAAGTACGGGCGCCCCTGGAAGTCCACGCCCCACGAACCGTTCTCCATGACCATCCTCGCGCTGCGGCTCTCCCGGTTTTGCAACGGCGTGTCCCGCATCCACGGCGGGGTGTCGCGCGAGATGTGGCAGAGCGTGTGGCCCGGCGTGCCCGGCCACGAAATTCCCATCGGCCACATCACCAACGGCATCCACACGCAAACATGGATCGCCCCCGAGATCAAAAGCCTCGTGGAATCCAAGACCGGGCCGATCTGGGAAACCGACGTTTCGGAGCCGGCGGCGTGGAAGGGGGTGGAGTCCATCCCCGACGAACAGCTCTGGGCCACGCACCTCGCGCTGAAACGGCGCCTGGTCGATTTCGCGCGCGCCAATGTCCGCGCCCAGCGCATCCGCACCCGCGAGTCCGCGCGGTCCATCCAGGACGCGGCGGCCGTGCTGAGCCCGGACGTGCTCACCATCGGGTTCGCGCGGCGGTTTGCCACCTACAAACGGGCGGGCCTGCTGTTCCGCGACCCGGAACGCCTGGCCCGGATCGTCAACAACGAGGAGCGCCCCGTCCAATTTGTGTTCGCCGGCAAGTCCCACCCCGCCGACGGCGGCGGCAAGGAACTCATCCAGGCCGTCTTCCGCATGACGCGGCGGCCCGAGTTCAACCACCGCGTGGTGTTCCTGGAGAACTACGACATCGACGTCGCGCGCCACATGTACCATGGCGTCGATGTGTGGCTCAACACGCCGACCCGGCCCCTGGAAGCCAGCGGCACCAGCGGCGAAAAGGTGTGCCCCAACGGCGCGATCAACTGCTCGGTGCTGGACGGCTGGTGGGCGGAGGCCTGGCGGCGGCACGTCAACGGCTGGGCCGTCGGCGAGCACCTCGACTCGCACGATCCCGAGGTCCAGAACGATTTCGACGCCGACTCGCTCTACACGCTCCTCGAGCACGAAATCGCGCCGCTGTTCTACGCGCGCGAAGGCGGCATCCCCCGCCAATGGATTCAGATGATGAAGCAATCCATGATGACCGTCTCTCCGGCCTACTCGACGTTCCGGATGGTCCAGGATTACACCCGCAACTATTACCTCCCGGCCTCCGAACGCGGCGCCCGAATGCAGGAACACAACTTCGCCAAGGCCGCCGCCTTGTCGGCCTGGAAATCGCGCGTGCGCGAAAACTGGCATGCGGTGCGGGTGGCCTGGGTGAAGGCCCAGGCGGCGCCGGGCAATCCGTTGACGGTGGGCGACGAGTTTACGGTCGAAACCCAGATTGAATTGGGCGCGTTGTCCCACCAGGACGTGACGGTGGAAGCCTATGTGGCGTCCGAGGACGGGGACCCGCCGGCGATCTTCCCGCTGGCCCACGCCGCGAACGGCCTCTACCGCGGCGGCGTCACCGCTTCGGACTCGGGCGTGTACCGGTTCAACGTCCGGATCCTTCCGTCCCACCCCGACCTGGTGCAGAAGCACGAGCTGCGGCTGATCTGCTGGGCCGAGGGCTGATCCGAATGGCACTAACTTAAGAGGCCTTGCCCCAAAGGGGCAAACCATGCCAGCCCAGGGCAACGCCCTGGGTGCCATGTGTTTATACAACCACAGCCCTGTTGGGGCGCCATAATGGTGGCATCCCAAAGCCGCCTTAAGTTAGCGCCATTCAGGGCTGACCCCGCGCGCTGCCGGACCAGTTCGCCCGCGGCGCATGGTTAGGCGCTGGCCGAATTGGATTCATTGCGTGCGGCTGCAAAAGGAGCGGCGACGAGCAGAGTAATGCCGCCACTGATGCCGAGAAACATGTCGAAGAGTGTGTCGTCGAGCCCAAGCTGGGCGTGCGTGCCAAAAAAATGGTCGGAGAGAAACTCGGCGAACTCCCAGAACACGGCCGCCATGCACGTGAGGGCAAAGACGAGGACGGTGTGAGTGACGCGGTGGAATGGGCCAAGGATGCCGTGACGGAAAGCGGCCAGGGATGCGCGATGGAAGAAGAAGGCAATGACGACTCCGCCGAGGAAGTGCATCGGGATGTCCAGCGGCTTCATGTCCCTCGAGTTAGCGGGTGGTGAATCCACCGTTAGCAAAAATGGATTGGCCAGTAATCCAACCGCCCTCGGTGACAAGAAATCTGACAATCGGGGCGATGTCCTGAATCTCGGTCAATCGTCCGCCGATACCTTGTGACTTCAACCAAGCCACCGCCTCAGGCGTCTCCTGTGCGTAGAAGAATGGCGTGTCCATCGGTCCAGGTCCAACAGCATTCACGGTGATGCCTCGCTCTGCAAATTCCTTCGATGCTGCGCGCGTGAAATGCTCTACCGGAGCCTTGCCGCCCGCATACGTGGCATAATAGCCAGTGTAGCCCGCAAGAAGGGAAGTAATGATCGTCACAATCCTTCCGTTATCATTGAGGGTTCGGCCCGCCTCACGGATAAACAGGAAAGCGGTCTTTGCATTGACGTCAGCCATCGAATCATATTCCGCCTCGGTCGTATCCACGATGGGCTTCTTGAGCACCTTGCCAATGGTATTTACGGCGATGTCGATGCCACCAAAGCGCCGCTTGGTGGCGGCGAACGCCGCCTCCACATTCGCAGCCTTGGTGAAGTCGCCGTCCAAGGCAAAGGCATCGCTGCCTGCCGCCTTGATCGCAGCAACAGTCTCGTCGGCTGCTGGTCGTGTAGCAGCACTATTATAGTGAACAGCGACTCTGGCGCCCTCCTCCGCAAGAGTGCGGCTGATGAGACCTCCGAGATTCTTGGCGCCGCCCGCGACGAGAGCCACTTTTCCTTTGAGTAGTTGGTTGTTCATGGATTCCTATTTTGTGGTTGGGTGTTGGTGGTGAAAAGCATTTTTGTGCCGAGCCACCGGTGAACCACGGGCGCTTCGCCCGTTGGGTCAACCGGCTGGTCCGTTCCTTTTCTGAATTCTCTTATACTGTTTTGTATATCCGGTAGCGCCTCTTCACAAGATTCCACTACATCCTTGACATCTTGAGTTAATTCAGGATGTTCAGACCAGAATTCTTTGGGAAGCGTGGCTGCGGCATCAAATAAATCTCCCTTGCGGCAGGGATCGCATGCGAATGGCTTATGAAACAGTATCTTAATCGCGACAGGAGCCAAATCGGCAGAGCCTATATTCTGAGATATCATGACTCTTAAGCCTTCTGGCAACAAATCCCGCGACGCTTTCTTCCGAAGTTCATGGCAGGTTTCGACAACAGGTGATTCGAAGTCAGGGGAGGCCCATTCGAGGCTTTCAAACTCATCAAGGCCCTTTGGCGTGTCGAATGCCATTTTGCTTTTACCGAACGCCCGCGGTCACCGACACCTATCCGTGGCGCGATCCGTGCCGGGAGCGTAGCGACCAAGCATGGAGCGTGGCGCGGGCAGGTTTTCGGCGGACTGCATTGTTAGCTTTTGTTGTTTATCTCAAGGGAGTAAAGTGGCGCATCCAGCCCGTAGAATGTCTCGTTCTGGAAATATGTGAAGCCCACTTTGGTCATGACATGTAAAGAGGCGGCGTTTTCGGGGTGGGCGAAAGCATACAAGGTTTCTCCGGTCAAGAAATCGCTGGCGACTTCAATCCATCTTGTGGCGACCTCAGTCGCGAGACCTTGGCCCCAATGACTTCGCCTAAGCCTATAACCCAATTCAACTCGTTTTCCATCAGGAAGAAAAGAAAATCCAGAATCCCCGATTGGTTGCTCTGATTCCCGGTCAAGGATGATCCACTTGCTGAATCCGTGGGTCTCCTGATGTCCTATGTATCTGGATATCCGTGCAGATGTCTGACCGATAGTGTAGTCGGGACCAAGCGGGATGAAACGCATCACTTCAGTGTCACTCATCCAGGAAAAGGCGGTCTCGGCATCTGAAAGCGCGAAGGGACGCAGACGGGTTCGGGGAGTTTCCAGGTAGCTGTTCATGCGAGATATCTCATTAAGGTAACGTTGTGCAGGCGCATTAATGTACTGTGTACCGGTTAAAAGCCAAGAAAAAGTTGGGAGTCGCGTGTTAGGCGGCGCGCTTTTTGGGGGGAGGCGCACGGTCTTGCCGGGACTGGCGGGGGCTCGGCGGAAGGTGGCCGGATGCCCGCGCGCGGGGTGTATCCCGGTGGGGCGGGAGGTGGGGAGCGGGTGAAGGGGCAAAGCGTGACGGGCTGGGCCGTTCGGTTGTTCGAGCGGTGTGCCGGCCGCCTTACGGAAAAGCGTTCGCCGTGGTTTCTTCGGGATAATCAGCGTTTTTTGGATTTTGCGGGCTCGCACGGGGAATGAAAGCAGGAACTTCGGCCTATGGCGGGGTATAATCTGGACGGTGCGGACCGATAATGGGCGGGACCTTTTGTATGCCATGCGGTCGTGGATATGGAACGTGGGACGGCGGTCCGTGCCCGGTGCCACGCCGCGGACTGGTCTCGTTTTCGTGGCGGGATCGGGACTCCGGAGGGCAAGCGGGCAGGTACGGGAGGCGTGTGACGGTTTTTGCGCGGTTCAGTGGCGATTTCCGGGTGGAACTGCGTCAAAAAATGCGCCAGCATGGCCTTGTGCCAACTGTTGCTACTGAAGCCGCGAACAGGCCCGGCCCCGGACCCGTGCGCCCATGAAAATCACCGGAGTCGAGACCTTTTCCGTAAAGACCCCACCGCCCCATCAGGGGGGTTCCGCCTGGGTGTTTCTGAAGCTCAGGACCGATGCCGGCGTGGACGGTTTTGGCGAGGTTTACACCTACGGCATTCCGTTCGATCCGCGCGTGATCGAGGGGATGATCCACGACCTGGTGGAACAATTGGTGACGGGCCACGATCCCTACCGGACCGAGGCCCTCTTCCAAAAGCTGTACGGCCACGGCTACGGCCACTCTCCCGAACTGACCCGGTGCGGGTTGATCAGCGCCATTGAGATGGCGTGCTGGGACATTGTCGGCAAGGATGTGGGCAGGCCGGTGCATGAACTCCTGGGCGGCAGGGTGCGCGAGCGTCTCCGCACGTACACCTATCTGTATCCCGACGCCGCGCAGCGGAAGAGCAACGTCCGGTTGTGGCGGGAACCGGAGGCCTGCGCCGAGAGGGCGCTGCACTATTGCGGCCTGGGGTTCACCGGCGTGAAATTGGATCCGGTGGCCGGGGACGACATCGTGGGCGCGCAATGGGAGCAGCATGTCCCTTGGCACTATTCCCCCAGGGAACTGGGCCAGGCGGAGGCGGTCATCCGGGCGATTCGAAACGCGGTGGGGGACCGGTGCGACATCCTGATTGGCACCCACGGGCAGATGACCGCGGCGGGCGCGGTCCGCCTGGCGAAGCGGCTGGAGCCGTACGACCCGCTCTGGTTCGAGGAGCCCGTGCCCCCGGAGAACATGGAAGAGATGGCCTTTGTGGCCAGGCACACGAGCATTCCCATCTGCACGGGTGAACGGCTGGCCACGAAGTACGATTTCGCCCGTTTGATCCGCAGCCAGGCCGCGGCGATCTTCAACCTCGACATGGGCCGCGTGGGCGGCCTTCTGGAGGCGAAAAAGATCGCCGGGATGGCCGAGGCCAATTACCTGCAGATTTCGCCGCACGTCTGGGGCGGGCCCCTGATCGCGGCCGCCTCGATCCAAATCGCCGCGTGCTGCCCGAATTTTCTGATCCTGGAAAGCATCGCGGATTTCGGCGGGTTCCACGCAGAGATCCTGAAGGAACCCATCGAGTGGAAGGACGGGTTCATCATCCCGTCAAAACGGCCCGGGCTCGGTTACGAGCTGAACGAGGCTGTGGCGCGAAAGCATCCCGTTGGCTAGGGTGCCTGGATGCGACTGTTTGTGAGCCGCGCGGCCCGCTTGCTCGCCATCTGGTTGTTGGCGTTGCCCGCCTGCGACGGGGAGGACTGGCCCGGCTACGAGGGCGGCGGTCCCCGGCGCAACGCCTCGGCGGTGGACATTGTTCCAGATCGGCTCTCGGTTTCATGGATCCGGCGCTTTGACCGCCAGGTGGTGATAGGCAGGAACCTGGATCCCGTGCCACACGAGCAGCGGCTCAAATGGGGCGCGCTCAACGGCGCCTTCGGCAGCCGCAACCTTGTGCTCATGGACGGACGGCTTGCGCTGATCGCCGCCGGCCATGATCAACCGATCCAGGCCGGCGCGGGCGACACGGCCTGGCTGACCCTGCTGGACCACACCACCGGCAAGACCGTCAATTGTATCCAGGTCGCCGTCAGCAAGGGCAAGGCCGGCGTGTGGGGCTGGCCGCAGGCGCCGTGGACGGACGCGAACGATTTGTTGATCGGCCAGGTCGTGCTGGATTGGGACAGGGAACGGAACGCGTGCTTTGTGAGTGTCGGCGGCGACGGCGCGCGGTACACGGCCTATCTTCCAGCGGCCAACCTGGACGGGTACGCGCCCGGCGGTTTCCAGATGGGGGTTCCCGCGTTCCAGGAGATCGTGGAGAACCACAGCCAGCTTCAGGACGCCTTCGGACGGCCGCGCGCGGAGCTGGTTTCGCTGCACAGCCCCGCCGGGCCACAACCGGCGGGGCCGGCGGAGGCCGCCCATTGGGGTCCGAGCCTGGTCCCCAAGGATGCGGAGGGCAGGCACACGGCGATCGACAACCGGCTGCCCATCCTGCTTCCACCGGGCGCGCCGGTCCCCGAACCGAACACCATGGCCTCCGGCCTCTACCAGAACAACGTGTTCAACCGCACCGCCTTCGTCGCCATCGACGCAGAGGGGCCTGGGATTGCCATGGGCCAATCCTGGCATGCCGATGCCTGTTCCTACTACATCGCCAACAAATGGACGGGCCTGTACGGGATGGCGGAACCCCTTCCACCGCTGCGCCTCGTCGATGAGGACGGGAACACGGCGGCGTATCCCCATGCGCGGCCGTTCGCGAAATGGGGCGGCTTCCTCGCGCATCGCAACCGGCTTTATGGGATGAGTCCCGGAACGGATGATGACCGCAGCGGCGAGCTGGGGCTTGTGAACGGGGCCGGCTGGCAAACGAGGCGGCGGGACCAGGGCCTGGGCTTGTGGGCGTACGACTTGAAGTGGGAAGACCGGCAGGCGAACGACGGTGCGACCGGCGCCGCTGCCGCCGAAACCGCCACCGCCAGGCTGGCCTGGGGTTGGTCCCGCAAGAGCCACTCCCGGGAAGAGGCCATCAACGAGTCCTGGCTGGAGGCCGACGGCCTGTATCGCAACAAGGCGATGCTGGTGGACGACCAGGGCGCGTTGTGGGCGACGTGGACCCGTTCCGTGGCCGACGGCATGGAACTGGTCCGGGCGGATGAAAGCGGGCAGAAGGGCTGGCTGCTTGGCATCGGCAAGGGCCGCGCCGGACACGAAACGTGGCCCCACCTGGCCATGGCGAAATTGGGATCGAAACGCCTGATCATTTCCTATGCCGGGAATGCGTGGCGCCGCGCGCGCGTCCCGTACAGGCTCACCCACAGCAACTGCGCGGAAAAGGAGGGCGCACTCATCCAGGACGCGTGGGGCGAAACGGACGAGCCGCCGTCCGGTCCGCCGGAGTTGGCGGTCTTCGACGCCGCCAGCGGGAGCGTCGTCGCCCGGCTGGATTTGGGCAAGTTCGCCGATGACCTGCCGCCCAACGAGTTCTTCGGGTACACGGATCGTTCGCATCTGGTTGTGGCGGGGCGGTTCGCCTATGTCGGATGGGTTGGCACCAAGAACCAGGGCGAGGCCGAGCTTGTGCTTGCCGCGGTTGACCTGGAAAAGCCCGGGGCCGGCCCTGTGATCCGGCGTTTTCAGCTGGGATTCCCCGCCGAAACCAACCCGGCCAGCGCCTTGATCGACCTGATCGCCGCCGATGGCCGGCTCCACGCCCTGATCTACCGCAGCGACGCGCTCACGTACGGCGACCAGCGCTGGTACGAGCAGGTGCTCGTGTCGCTGGCCGGACCGTGAGCCTGAATCGCGGGGGAGAACACGGGGCCATGCCTTTCGGACGCCTTTCGGACGGACCCATTTGGCGGCGCGATTGGGAATCGCCGCCGCGGGGGGTTCACGACCCGGACGCGGCTTTGGGCGCTTTCTGCTCCTGGGCGGCGGCGGCCTTGGGCGGCGCTTTGGCGGGCGCGCCCACCCGCAAGGTGATGGCCGGGGTTGTGCGGGTCCAGGCCGACTTGCCGTCACGAAGAATGCCGGTGACCGCCACGCTCCGCTGCTGGCCGGCGGCAAACTGCTTGCCCGCGCTCAATGCCACGATCACCTCGTTTGTTCCGGCCGGGATCGCGAGCGGGCGCATCGTCACGTCCTGCGACTTGGGATTGAGGGAAATGGCGATGGCGGCGCTGTTGGTTCCCTCGCGCACAACCCGGAGCGGCACCTGGAGGGAACCGTTCTGCGGAATCTCCAGCGCCTGGCCGGGCGGGAGATCGGCCGCGAGCGTGAAGCCGCCGCCTTCCTCGACGCGCACCACGCACGCTTCCACCGGCACCTGGTGCTTGATGTAAAAGGCCTGCACCACAGTTTCGACCGGGAACGCCTTGCGCGCAATCCGGTTCCCGCCCGCCTCGACCACGCCGGTGATGGTGGGGCAGACCACGCCGGGCGCCGCGTCGGCCGGCGCGGTGACAGTGATCACGCCCTGGGTCTGGCCGGAGGGGATGACGCCGCGGCTGGAGACGAACCCCGCGGGCAGCCCGCCCGCCTCAATCGCGATTTCCTCCTTGAAGTCGTTCCCGCGGAACGCCGACACGGCGAAAAGCGCCGAGTCGCCGCGCGCCAGCCGGACCGTGTCCGGCGCCACGCGCAGCTCGAAATCCGGCGTCTCGGGCGCGATGGTGAGCCGGTACCCGAAGGTTTCGCCGCCGTGGTCGCGCACATCGCGCACGCGCACGAAGTAATCGCCCGCCTTCGGAAACAGATGGCAAATCCGCGAATCGGCCTGATGCGTGAGCAGCGCGTCTCCAGGATCGACCGTGGCGCTGGTGTCGGTCTCGGCAATCGCCGGCACGGCCTGCGGCGGGGAGAAGTCGTCGTTGGCGGCCACCTTGTCGCCGGCGGCGTCCGTGACGGCCAGCGCGGAGTCCAGGGGCGAGCCCAAGCGCCGGGCTTCGACCTCCAACACCAACCGCTGGCCGGCCTCCGCGCGGAACACGAACACGTCCTCGTCTCCCGGCTGGCCGATGCGTCCGTTGACCGTGCCGGGCACGGCGACGCGGGTGGCTTGCGCGGCATCGGGGTTGGGCTCCTTTTCCTCCGACTCCGGCAAAGCGCCGGCGGCGAACGCCCGCGGGTTGGAGGTGGCGCCCGCGGCGGCCACGCTGATCCATTGGACATCCGGCCCGCCGGGGGGCGGGGTGACCGCGAGGCTGGGAACACCGAGATTCGCGCCGAGCAGCGCCACCTTGGCCTCCGCGCCGCGCCTGCCGCCAAGCGGATACACAGCCTTGAGGAACGGGATGGTCCCGACCCGGAGCCGGTACACAAACTCCTGGCTGCTGCGGTGCAGCACGTCCCGGACTTCCAGCATGTAGTCGCCATCCTTGTCCACCTTGTAACAAAGCGCCGGGTCCGGCCCGAACTCCTCGTCGTCGGCGTAGGCGAGCCGCTTGCCCGAGGCGTCATATAGCGTCAGGCAGGCGTCCAACCAACCGGGCACCGCCTGATTGATATAGGGAACCAGCGACCGCCCGCGCAGATCGCACACCACGGTTTCCCCGGCCTTCGCCCGGAACCGGAACAGCGCGCGGTCCGGCGACCCGACCGGCCCGGTCCACCCGGAGTACAATTGGCCGTTGACCGCGACCGGCAATTTGTCGAGAGCCACCGCGGTTGCGGGCGTCGAATTGGGTTCGGTGACGGTGCGGTCCGGCAGGTCATCAACCAAAAACCGGCAGCGGGTCGAGAGGCCCTCGGGCCCCAGCAACCGCAGGTCGCGCAGGCCCGCCGTCGCGTCCGGCGCGAGGGCCAGGGAAATCTTGACCGCCTCCGTGGCGTCATCGGCGTTCGTCCACGGCCTGGGTTCGCTGGGCGATTTGCCGCCCTTGCTGGGTTTTTTGGCCTTCAGCGATTGGACCGACACCACCGACCCCGTCACGCCCGCGCCGGAAACCCAGACGCCGTCGCTGCCCGCGAGTTTGTTGCCCACCACGGTCGCCTCAATCGTCTGCCCGCGCTGCGCGCCGGCGGGGAACATGAACACCACCGTCGGCCCCGCCGTCTGCGCCATGGCCGCGCCGCCCCCGGCGAGGAGGGCCAATGCGAGTCGGGCGGGCCGTGCCGGAAAAACGCGCGGCATGGTCACGGGATCAACGCAGCTCCGGTTCCGGCGGATGCTCGCCGCCCAAGGCCTTGCGCACCAGTTCCGCGTTGCCAAGCGCTCCCAACCGTTCCGCGGCCAGTTGGATGCCGTCGGAAGCCCATTGGACGGTGTTCGTGCCCGAGGCGGCGAAGTATCCGCGGGCGGTCACAATCGCCCATTCGTTCGAGCCTGGGCGCAGATGCGCGAGCGTGGCGAGGAGCGTATGGGAGGCCAGGTCCCACAACTTCACGGTGCCGTCGCCCGCCACGGAGGCCAGGCGCCGGCCGTCGGGGCTCGCGGCCAAGCCATACACCCAGTCGCCGTGCCCGGCCAGCGTGGCCACGGGCTCGAACGCGGTCCGTGTTTCGTCAAAGACCTTCACGGTGCCGTCCGTGCACGCGGCATAGACGCGGCTGGTTCCTTTGCCGGGAACCCAGACCGCGTCCAACGGCGTGCCCGAAGGCATCTCCGCCCGCACATCCTTGCGCGCCCAAGGCTGGGCCTTGTCATCCAGGCGCACCTGCAGCGACCGGGACTCGCCGCCGCCCACGACCAGCGCGAACTGATGCTGGACATCGGCGCCCGCCGGACGGCTCGAACGCAGGAAACAACGGCGCACGGTGTCTTCCAACCGCGTCTCCCGCCGGTCGGGCGTCCACGCCGCCGTGTCCCAAACTTGCACCGCGCGGTCGGCGCCGCCGGTCACCAGAAACTTGCCGTCCCCGGAAAAGGAGACGTGCAGCACGGCGAGCTTGTGGAACTTGAGCACCGCCGCCGGTTTGCCGTCCGCAAGGTTCGTGATGTACGCGTTGCCGTCGCCGCTGCCCGCCGCCAGCAGTTTGCCGTCGGGACTCACCGCCAGGCTGGTCACGGGGCCTTCCGGCCCGCCAAACTCCGCGGCCACCGCGCCCGTGGCCGGGTCAAAGGCGAAAACCGCGCCCGAGGCGTCGGGCACGCCCGCCCCGGCGAACAGGCGCTTGCCGTCCTTGGCAAACGCCACCGCCTGCACCATCGAACCCCCCTTGCCCGCAGCCATGCGCCGCGCAAGCGCGGCCCCCGCCAAATCCCAGAGCGCCACCTCGCCGTAGCCGCCCACCGCAAGCCACTTGCCGTCGGGACTGAACGCCGCGCCCGACAACGGCAGCGCCGGCCCGCACGGCGCCACGCACTCGAGCGACGCGCCGTCTTTGGCCAATGCCGCCGGAAGCCCGACGGGGATGGCAAGGGTGCGCGCCGGAGCGGGGGCGGCGGCGGCGCCGAGCGCGAACGCCGCGGCCAGCGCGACTCCGGCGCCGGCGGCGCGGGCCGTCATGCGGGGTGGAGCGGGGTTCATGGGATCAGACCAGTTCGGTGAGCAGGCCGCCGCGGGGCTGGCCGCAGGCATCGGCCATGCTGACGTAAGCGACGCAGCCGGAGGGATGCGGCAGCCGGTCGTGCGGGTCGATGCCGAGCTGCCGATAGACGCTTTCCCACATGTCCCAGGGATAGACCGGGCGGGACTTGAGCAGCTCGCCGTTGTCGTCCATTTCGCCGACGGTGCGCCCGCCCTTGAAACCGCCGCCGGCGAGCACCACCGAAAAGCCCTTGCCCCAGTGGCTGCGGCCGGACTTGGTGCCGTTGGGCTTGCCGCTGCCCTGGTCCTCCTTGCCGAACTGCGGGGCCTTGCCGTTCTCGGCGTAGAGCACCACGATGGTCTTTTCCAGCAGCCCGCGCGATTCCAGGTCGGTGAGGAACGTGGAGAGCGTCTGGTCGAGGACCGGGCAAAGCGCGCGCACGGAGGCGTTGAGTTCGGTGTGCATGTCCCAGCTGTACTTCTTTCCGTCGGCGGCCTGGATGGCGCCCCACGGCACGCTGATCGAGGGCACGCCGTATTCGGCCAACCGCCGCGCGAGGAGGCAGGCCTGGCCGAACTCGTTCTTGCCATAGCGCTCGCGCATCTCTTCGGATTCCTCCGAAATGTCGAACACGCGCTGGGCGTCGCCGGTCATGCTCTGGAACACCTCGTCGCGCAGGGCCGCGGCCTCGCGCACCGCCGCCGGGGCGGCGGCGAGGCGCTCGGCGGGTTCGATGGCGTCCAGCAGCGCACGGCGCTCGGCCAGCCGCTGGCGCTGGGCGTCGTTGTTGCCGCCGCCTGTCCGCGGATTGGCCGTGAACGGCTTGAACTGCGGACCCAGGAACCCTTCCTCGATCCCCGAGGGCGGTTTGCCGCAGCAGACCCAGGCGGGGATTTCCCCCTTGTAACTGCCGTCGAGCCGCCGCTTCATCCCGACCACGGCGCCAACCGCGGGATAGACGAGCTTGCCGGAGGGGTGCGCGCTGATGACGTCGTTCGGGTAGGGCGCGTTGGCCAGCATCACGTAGTTGGCGTCCCCGTGGCCCGTGCGCGGATTCATCATCGTGCGGATGATGGAATACTTGTCCGCCATTTGCGCCAGCTTCGGGAGCAGCTCGCAGATTTCGATGCCCGGAACGTTGGTCGGGATCGCTTTGAAGGCGCTCTTGAATTCCGGCGCCGCTTTCGGCTTCGGATCGAACGTCTCAAACTGGGTCATGCCCCCCCACAGCACAAGCTGGATCAGCGTCGTGGCTTTCGGCCCTTTCGCCGCCGCCGCCGCCGCGGGCGCGGCCCCGGCAAAGCGCCCGCCCAGGCCGAGGCCGAGGGCGCCCGCGCCGGTCAGGCGCAGGAAATCGCGGCGGCCGACGCCGGTCAAGCCGTGGGTTCTTGCATGTCGATGGTTCATGGTCGGGTCTCCTGTCTTCGCTTCATCCGTGGGGTTTGGTTGGGTTCCGAGGCAAAAAGGGGTCACGGGATCATCAAAAACTCGGTCGTGTTCAACACGGCCCACATCACGTTCTGCAATACCGTTCCGCGGTTGGCGCCCGGCGCCGCCAGCGGGGCCGAAAGCTTCTCTTTCTCCGCGGCGGTGGCCGGACGCGACAGGGCGGCCAGGAAGATTTCGTCCAGAATGTCGCCGTCCGGTTTGCCGGACTTTTGCAGGTCGCGCAGGCGCGCGCTGTTGTTGATTGCGTTCTCGACCTCCTTGGAGCCGGCGAGGAACGCGATGTGATCCTGCCGCACCCCCGCCGCGCGTTCGGCCTCGAAACCCGTGGCCCGGTTCGGACGCCCCAGCATGGTCGCCGCGGAACATTCCGCGCTCCCATCGGAAACCGCGATGGCGGGAGTATCCTCCGGCATCGACGTCACCGGCGCAAGGGTCGGGCGATGGAACGTGCCGAAACTTCCCCGCGCCACCCCCGTCACCCCCGCCAGCGCGTCCAGAAGCTGCTCCGCCGCCAGCTTGCGCGGGATACGGTGGGAAAAATGGACCGTGTCGTTCGCGCTCAAAGGGTGGGGCGCGCTCGCAAGCTGGTAGGTCCGGGAGTTGAGGATCAGCCGGTGGAGATGCTTCAAATCGTAGCCGTGGGAAACGAGCTCGGCCGCGAGATAATCCAGCAACGCCGGATTGGACGGCGGATTGGTCGGGCGCATGTCGTCGGGTTCATGCACGATCCCCCGCCCCGTAAGCCAAAACCAAACCCGGTTGGCGATCGCACGCCCAAATGGCGTCGCGCCGTCCCCCGGCGCCGCCACCATCTCCGCAAACGCCTTCCGCAAATCCGCCCCCGGCCCCGCCCCGCAGGCGTTGCCGTCCAGCACCGCGGGCACAACCGGCGCCCCCGTCCGCGGATGGACGAACCGCGCCTCTGAATCCCGGAACAGAATCTCCTCCTTCCATTCGCTGGTCCACTTGTAGCGCACCTGGGAAAAGAAGGCCGCCATCCGCAGGTTGTCCTCGCGCCCCCAGCCCTCCTCGGGATGCCCGTGGCACCGGGCGCACGCCAGCCGCGCACCCAGAAACACCAGCGCCGCGGCCTCGCCGTAGGACTGGGGATCGCGTTTCGGCACCGCCCGGAAAAAGTTCACCGCGCCGTTGCGGAAGTCGCTGCCGGTCGCCGTCAACAGCTCGCGCGCAAACTGGTCGTAAGGCTTGTTCGACGCGAGACTTTCATACACCCACTGGTAATAGGCCTCCGCCCCCTTCGGCCACAGGCTGACCGGGTCCTCCGACTTGATCCGCAGGATGTCCGCCCAGCGCAGCGCGCCAAACACCGCGTACCCGTCGCTGTCCAGCAGCCGGTCGATCAAACGCGCCCGCTTGTCCGGCGCCGCGTCCGCAAGGAACGCCCGCGCCTCCTCCACCGGCGGCAGCCCCCCGGCCACGTCCAGATACACCCGCCGCAGGAACACCTCGTCCCCGCACATCTCCGACGGCGGCAACCCGAGTTTCTCCAGATGCGCGAAAACCAGCTCGTCGATCCGGTTGGCCGGCGCCGGCTTGGGAACTCCGCCCGGAACCGGCTGCGGCACCAGCACGCGCGCCACCGCCGCCTCCCCCAGATACCGCGCCACCACCGTCCCCAGCCCGAACCCCGCCGCCTTCACCGTTCCATCCGCCCCCACCCCCGCCACGCCCTCCTCCCGCGCCCGGAATGTCGCCTGTTTGGTCACGTCCTTCCTCGATCCATCACCGTAGGTGGCGGTGACCGTCAACCGCGCGGATTTTCCTTTGGCGAGCGTCTGCTCGGCCGGGGCAAGCGCGAGGGAAACCAGCGCCGGGGCGTTGTCATCGTAGGGCGCGCCATTCTGAATCCAGGAAAGCAGCAGCTTGTATTCGGGGGAGCCCGGCTTGACGGGTTGCTTGCAGCCGTGGGCGGCGCCGGTCGTCTTCAACAGCAACAGGCTTTTCTCCGGCTCCATCCGGTTGACGCGCTGGCCGCGCTCGGCCTTCACCAGGGTCTCGTAGTCCGCGACCGGATCGCCCCCGAACAGCACAAGGGTCATGCCCCCCTGGCCCGCAAACGCGCCGTGGCACTCGACCGTGCCGCAACCCAGCCGGTCCAGCAGCGGATGGACGTCGCGCCGGAACACCGGACCCGCGTTGGACGGCGCCGCGGCCTTGGAAAAAAGGTCCAGCCCCCCGGCGGCCGGGGCGGACGCAAGCCACAGCAGCCCCGACACGGCGCCCAACGTTCGGAGGGCCACGGCACTTGCCGGCGAAGGCAATAAATCTTTCACTTGGCTCTGGTTAGTAGAGCACCGAAGGCCGGATGTTACACCTGAAAAGGCGGTTCTTTGGTGTTCCCACCATGGTAGGATGGGCGCCCCGGGAAGAACGGGGTCCATCCCTTGGACCGGCGCCACCGCGCCCGTTCGCCGCGCGCCGCGCGCCTACCGGAATGCGCAGCCCAGCGCCTTCGCCAGCGCCGCACGCAGGGTCTCATGCGCCGCGTTGACTTCCGCGTCGGTCAGCGTCCGGTCCCGCGCCCGGTACCGCACGGAAAACGCAAGCGACTTGCGGTCCGCAGGCAGCTTGCCGCCGCTGTCGTCCGTGAACACGTCGAACAACGCGGTCTCTTCGAAATGGGCAGCCCCGGCCTTCCGAATCGCCGCCTCGACCTCCGCCGCGGGGATCGCCCGCGGCACCACGACCGCGACATCCCGCACAACCGGCGGATGCACCGGCCACGGCGCAAACCGCGGCGGCGCCGTGGCCGCGCGGGGCGCCGCCACCTCCGCGAACGCCACCGCCTGTTTGATGTCGTGCCGCTTCAACACCGCCGCCGGCACCGGCGCCGCGGCTGCGGCGTCCAGGCCCAGCGCCTCCAGCACACCCTTCAAATCGTACACGTCCAGGTCCGCGCGCGCGCCCGCCCAGTGCGGCTCGCCCCACGGCCCGGAAACCAGAAGCCCAAGCCGGACTTCCTCGCTCCCGGCGCCAAACACGCGCCCGATCTCGAACAGGCGCAGGGTGCGCGCGCCCTGGTTCAGGTTCCACGCGGCCACGGCAAGCAGATGCTCCCGAAGGCTCGGCCTGAGCACGGTCTGATCCGAAGTCATCGGGTTGGCAAGTTTTGCCGCCGCATCCGGATCCTTGCCGAGCGGGCTCGTTACGACCTCGAAAAACCCGAACCCCGCCAGGGCCTCCCGCGTCTCCGCCTCGCGCGCCGCCGCAATGTCCGCGGGACCCGAGGGCGCGGGCCGCGCCGCGAGCCGCGACGGGACGCGCTCCAACCCCGCAAGCCGCGCCACTTCCTCGATGAGATCGGCCTCGCGCTCAAGATCGGGCCGCCACGACGGCACGGCCCACGCCACCGCGCCGTCTTTTTCCCCCTGCGCCCGGCAGCCCAGCGCCTCCAGCCCGCGCTGAATCTCGGCGCCGGGAATTTCGAACCCCAGCAACCGCGCCACGCGCGCGGGGCGAAGAGTGACATGCGCCGGCTTCGGCTCCGTTTCCCCGGCCGCGCCGGAGGCGGTGGGCGCGCCGCCCGCGATCTCCGCGAGCAATTCCAGCGCCCGCGCGCGCGCCGCAAGCACGCCCGCCGGGTCCACCCCGCGCTCAAAACGGTAGGACGAATCGGTCGAAAGCCCGAGCCTGCGCGCCGTGCGGCGGACCGTTCCGGGCCGGAACCGCGCGGCCTCCAGCACCACGGCGTTCGTCGTTCCCGTGGCGCCGGTGGGTTCGCCGCCGATGACCCCGGCCACGGCAATGGGCCCCGACGCGTCCGCAATGACCAGGTCCCCGGTTTCCAGTGCGTACTCGTTGTGGTCCAGCGCGGCGATCTTTTCGCCGGCCTTCGCAAAGCGCACCGTGATCGCGCCGTTCTTGGCTAGTTTCGCCGCGTCGAACACGTGCAGCGGCTGGCCGCACTCCAATAGTACATAGTTGGTGATGTCCACCAGGCTGTTGATCGTCCGCAATCCCACCGCCTCCAGCCGCCGGCGCATCCAGGCTGGCGACGGCCCGGCCGTCACGCCCCCGACAAGCGTCGCGGTGTAACACGGGCACGCGTCCGCGTCTTCCACAGTCACGGGATAGGCCTTCAACTTGCCGGGCGCCGCGGCCGCCTTGCCCAGCCCCGGCGCGGGCGCTTTCCCCTCGCGCCAGACCGCCGCGCCCATCGCCACCAGCTCCCGCGCCACGCCGCGATGGCTGAGCAGGTCCGGACGGTTCGGCGTGACTTCCACGTCAAAGACCGTGTCCGGCGGGAACAGATCGCGGATCGGGCGCCCGAGTTCCGCGTCCGGCGGCAGGATCAGCAGCCCCTCGGCGTCCGCGTCCAGCCCGAGTTCGCGGCCCGAACACATCATGCCCTGCGAAAGCTCGCCGCGGAGTTTGGACTCCTTGATTGTGAGCCCGTTTGGCAACACCGCGCCGGGCAGCGCCAGCGGGACCCTGTCGCCCACCTTGTAATTCTTGGCGCCGCAAACGATTTGCAGCGGCGCGCCCCCGGCGGCGACTTTGCAGACGCTCAACCGGTCGGCGTTGGGGTGGCGGGCGGAGCTGAGGATTTCGGCGACGACCACCTGGCCGATGTCCACTCCTGTGGTGAGGACGCCTTCGACCTCGATCCCGGCCATGGTCAGGGCCTCAGCCAGCCGCGAACCGGAGCCATCGGTCGCCGCAAACTCGTTCAACCATTCGAGCGAAATCTTCATGGCCGCCCTTTATGGACGGGGACCCCGCCCTAGGCGAAGCGAAAAATATCTGGCCAAACGCGGCCACGGCGCCTAGGCGGTTGCGTTCGCGATGAAATCCCTCGTCCTTGCCGAGAAACCGAGCGTCGCGGGCGACATCGCCCGCGCCTTGGGCGGATGCACCCGCCACGGCGACTATTTCGAGAGCGGCGAGTTCATCGTCTCCTCCGCCGTCGGCCATCTGCTGGAGCTCGAACCGCCCGAGGGCGTCGAACCCGCGCGCGGCAAATGGAGCCTCGCGAATCTCCCCGTCATCCCGCCGCGCTTCGACCTCAAACCCCTTGAAAAAACCGAATCCCGCCTGAAACTGCTTGTCAAACTCATCAAGCGCAAGGACGTCACTTCGATCATCAACGCGTGCGACGCCGGGCGCGAGGGAGAGCTGATCTTCCGCAACATCGTCCGCCACGCCGGCGCCGACAAGCCGGTCCGCCGCCTCTGGCTTCAATCCATGACCCCCGCCGCCATCCGCGACGGGTTCCAGGCGTTGCGCGCCGACGAGGAATTGCGCCCGCTCGCCGCCGCGGCCGAATCGCGCGCCGAGGCCGACTGGCTCGTGGGCATCAACGGCACGCGCGCTTTCACCGCCCTCAACAGCACCAAGGGCGGTTTCTTCAAGACCCCCGTGGGCCGCGTCCAGACCCCGACGCTCGCCATCCTGGTTGAGCGCGAGGAACGAATCAAACAGCACACCCCGCGCGACTATTGGGAATTGCACGCCACTTTCGCCGCCGCGGCCGGGGCGTACCCGGGCCGGTGGTTCGACGAAACCCTCGCCAAGGAACGGGAGAAGGAAAGGCGCGCCTCCGGCGACAAGGCCGAGGCCGAACGCGACGCCGAGGCCAAGCCCGAGCGCCTCTGGGACGCGGAACGCGCGCAGGCGATTCGCGACAAGTGCCTGGGCAAACCCGGCGTGGTCTTCGAGGAAAGCAAACCGGCCACGCAGCTTTCGCCGTTGCTCTACGACCTCACCAGCCTCCAGCGGGAAGCCAACGGGCGGTTTGGATTCTCGGCGCGCAACACCCTGGGCCTCGCCCAGGCCCTTTACGAACGCCACAAGGCGCTCACCTACCCACGCACCGACTCGCGCGCGTTGCCCGAGGATTACGCCGCCACCGTGCGCGCGACGCTTGGCACGCTCAAAGGCATGCCTGGCTACGCCCGGTTCGCCGGCGAAATCCTCCAGCAGGGCTGGGTCCGGCCCAACAAGCGCATCTTCAACAACGCCAAGGTCAGCGACCACTTCGCGATCATCCCCACCGCCGAGGCGCCCAAAAACCTCTCCGAGCCCGAGGCCAAACTCTACGACCTGGTCGTCAAACGCTTTCTCGCTGTGTTCTATCCCGCCGCCGAATTTCTTGTCACCACCCGCGTCACCCGCGTCGAGGAGGAGCCGTTCAAGTCCGAAGGGCGCGTGCTCGTCAAGGCCGGCTGGAAGGCGGTCTATGGCCAGGCGGCCGACGACGACGAAACCCCCGTGCTCGCCGCGGTCAGTCCAGGCGAGACCGTCGCCACAAAGGATATCGAGGCCAAGGCCTTCCAAACCAAGCCGCCCCCACGTTTTTCCGAAGCGACGCTGCTCTCCGCCATGGAAGGCGCCGGCAAACTGGTCGAGGACGAGGAATTGCGCGAAGCCATGAGCGCCCGCGGCCTGGGCACCCCGGCCACGCGCGCCGCGATCATCGAAGGCCTGATCTACGACGACTACGTCAACCGCAACGGGCGCGAACTCCAGCCCACCGCCAAGGCCTTCCAGCTCCTCCGCCTCCTGCGCGGCCTCGAAGTGCCCGAGTTGTGCAGGCCCGAGCTCACCGGCGACTGGGAGTTCAAGCTCCGCCGCATCGAGCACGGCCAGATGGACCGCGCCGAATTCATGGGCGGCATCCAGGAGATGACCCGCCACATCGTCAGCCAGGCCAAGTCCCACAATCTCGACACCATCCCCGGCGATTTCGGCACGCTCCAAACCCCCTGCCCTCTCTGCGGCGGCAAGGTCCACGAGCGTTTCGAGAATTTCGCGTGCGAAAAGTGCGCGTTTGTTCTCCGCAAGCTGCTCTCCGGGCGCCTGCTCGAACCCGCCGAAGCCGACGAACTCCTCGCCCAGCGGCATATCGGACCGCTCCAAGGGTTCCGCAGCCGCCTCGGACGCCCGTTCGCCGCCGTGCTCAAGCTCGGCGAAGACCACAAAATCCTCTTCGACTTCGGCCAGGACAATCCCGAAGGCGAGGCCGCGCCCGATTTCACCGGCCAGGAACCCCTGGGCATATGCCCGAAATGCGGCGGGCGCGTCTTCGAACACGGCATGGTGTACACCTGCGAGAAGAACGTCGGCCCCGAAAAATCCTGCACCTTCCGCTCCGGCCGCGTCATTCTCCAGCGCCAGATCGCCCGCGAAGAAATGGCCCAGCTCCTCGGTGCCGGCCGCACCCCGCTGCTCCGGCGCTTCATCTCCAAAAAAGGCCGCCCCTTCGACGCCCACCTCGTCTGGAAGGCGGACGAAACCAAGGTCGCCTTTGAATTTGCCCCGCGCGCCTCCGCCCGCGTAGGCTCCAAGCGTGCGACGAAAGACAGCGAACCCGCCGCCCCGCCCGAAGGCGGAGTCCGGGACGCCTCGCCGGCCCCCGCCCCCGCCAAACCCCGGCGCCCGCGCGCTCCCGCCGCCCCCGGCGCGGGCACGCGAAAAAAGCGCGCCCCCAAAAAAGAATCCGGCGATTGACCGGTTTCTGGAGCACCTCGAAGGCATCCGCGGACGCGCGCGGCTGACCGTCCGCGCCTACCGCGACATCCTTCACGAGGCCGCCGGCTTCTTTGGCAAGGATTGGGCCGCGGTCACACCGGACGACGCCCGCGCCTATTTGTACAGCCTCGACCGCCGCGGCCTCGCGCGCAGCCACATCCGCCAGCATTTTGCCGCCCTGCGCACCTTCTACAAACACCTCGCCCGCGAAGGCGCCACCACCCAAAACCCCGTCCACGACACCGTCCTCCCGCGCATGCCGCGGCGGCTGCCGGTTTTCCTGACGGAGGAACAGGTGGCCGCCCTGGTGGACGCCCCGCTCCGCGCGCCGCGCCCCAAGCAGGCGCCGCCGTGGACCGCCCAACGGGACGCGGCGATTCTGGAAACGCTCTACAGCGCCGGGCTGCGCGTGTCGGAGCTTTGCGGGCTCAACGCCGAGGACATCGACCTCGACTCCGGCGTCGCGCGCGTCCTGGGCAAGGGCGCGCGCACCCGCCTTGCCCCGATTGGCGAACCGGCCGCGGCCGCGATTGGCGCCTACTTCGCCGCCGCGGGCCATCCGCGCCGGGGCCCGGCGTTCACGGGCAAATCGCGCCGGGGACGGATGACGCCGGCGTCGGTGCAGCGGATGATGAAGAAGTACCTGGCGTTTGGCGGCCTGGACGCCGGGATCACCCCGCACAAACTGCGCCACAGTTTCGCGACGCACCTGCTCAATCGCGGGGCCGACCTGCGCAGTGTGCAAGCGATGCTCGGCCACGCCTCGCTTTCGACCACCCAAATTTACACCCACGTATCCCTCGACCGCCTCCGGCGCATTCACAAGGAGGCCCACCCCCGCGCTTGACTCGCCGCCCACTTTTTGATGGCTGGACACCCTGAGTCCCTGTAGGATGACTTTTAACGCTTGCCAAGCCACCTTGCCTCACGGCCAAAATGCTTAAACGCCAGTTCGAATCCACATGGAACCAGTTGCGCGCCAAGAAGGCGCAGTTGGCGGACTATCTCGACGATGTCCGAATTCAGAACCTTAGGGGGATTTCGGACCTGAAACTCACGTTTCCTTACCCCGTGACCGTTCTGGCTGGTCCAAACGCATGCGGCAAAACCACGGCCCTGCTCGCTTGCGCGTGCCTGTACGATTCCGAAGCAGAAGCGGACTACCCGGGACGACGGTATCCGAGCGACGTGTTTCCGGGCTTTCGCACGGCGCAACCGGGTGTGCGTTCGGATCCTGTCGCGGGAACCATCCTGGATTTTTCGTTCATCGCGGAATCCCGGAGGGGACAGATGCGCTGGTCCCGGGGGGCCAAAGGGAAATGGAATAAGAGCTTCTTCGGAACCAAGAATGCGCGGCAACCGGCGCGTCATGTGCATATCCGAACCCTGGCCAGCCTGACGAATCCCAGCGAGGTGCGAAGTTTGCTTCAGCTTGGACGGCGGTCCCTTGCCGCCAAAGAAGTTCCGTCCACGCTGATTGCGTTCGCGCACCGCATTCTTCCGTGGCGCTACGAACGGCTCGAGTTGCTGGCCGCGTTGCGAAGGGACATTCTCTTCGCCGTCACCGAGGCCGGGACCGCCTACTCGGAGTTCCACATGTCTTCAGGCGAGCGCGCTGTGCTTCGGCTGTCCCAGGATATCTCCGCCGCCCGGAACAGTCTGGTCCTGATTGACGAAGTTGACGTGGGCCTGCACCCGTTCACCCAGCAGCAGCTGATGCTGGAACTGCAAAGGCTTGCCCTGCGCCAAGATCTGCAAATCCTGGTTACGTCGCACAGTCCGATTATCCTTGAATCGGTACCCGCCGAAGGCCGGATCTTTCTCGAAAGAATCGGAGCCAATGTCGTCCAGCGGGAAACCTTCCGGGATATCCTTCAAAGAGCGTTGTATGGCAGGCCGCTGCAGCAGCTCAGCGTATTGTGCGAAGACCGCGTCTCAAAGGCCATCGTGCAAGGGGTCCTGGACGGCCTCGCCCCCGCGACTGGATTGTCGGCGGGCGACATTGTGGTTGGGCATGACACGGGGAAACACGAATTTCCCCAGCACGCCAGGACTCTCGCGAAGTTCCAGCAACTCGATAACTTCGTCTTTGTGCTTGATGGCGATGGCCGGGATTTGGAGAATGCCTTGAAAGCAATCGCCACGGAACACGGGCAGTCGATCCGGGTTTTGTTTCTTCCGGGTGACAACGGGCCGGAACAGTGGATTTGGGATATGCTAAACGCCCGGATCGGCGGCTATTCCCGTGAACTGGGAACGCCTCAGAGCACCCTGGAAATGGAAATGGCCGCTTTGCGGCGGAGTTTTGCCGCTTCCACCGATCGACCGCCGGAAGTTGCCAAGCAAAGACTGCACGTCTTGATGGAAGGAATGGGCAGGGATGTCGCGGATGTTGGAAGGATTGTCGCCCGCACCGAGGCAAACGCCACGAACGGGACCTTGGTCGATTTCCGTGACCGGCTCCATGACACCATCCGGGATTGGCGCAGCCAAGCGGGAGGCGATTAGTCGGGCCACAATCCCTGCGCCCTCTGGAGAAGCCGTTCCATCCCAATCCCAATTGCCGTAATTTTTGAATCCGCGCCGACGTCCCAAAATGCAACTCCTCTATAACCTGTTCTTTTTTGTTGCGTTCCTTTTTGTCGCGCCATTTTACGCCGTCAAAATGGTCCGCCGCGGGCGCTCCGGACGCGGTTTCGGCCAGCGGTTCGGCCTCTTCGGCCCGCGCGCGCGGCGTATGATCGAGTCCGCCCGCGGCGGCGTCTGGATTCACGCCGTCTCCGTCGGCGAGGCCAACATCGCCGTGCTCCTCATCCGCGAATGGAAACGCCGCCATCCCGCCATGCCCGTGATCCTCTCCACAACCACCATCACCGGCCACGACGTCGCCCGGCGCCAGTTGGGCGAGGCCTTCCCGCTGGTCTTCAATCCCCTCGACTTCCTGCCCTGCGTGCGCGCCGCCTTCAACGCCCTCCGGCCCCGCGTCCTCGTCCTGGTGGAATCGGAGCTGTGGCCCAATTATCTCTGGGAAGCCGATCGCCGCTCCATCCCCGTCCTCATGGCCAACGCCCGCCTCTCGCCGCGCACCGAATCGCGGTACCGCGCGCTCAACCCGCTCGTCCGCCCCTTCCTCAACCGCATCGAACGCATCTGCGTCCAAAACCCCCGCGACCACGCCCGCTTCGAATCGCTTGGCGTCCCGCCGGCGCGCATGGCCCTCACCGGCAGCATGAAGTACGACGTCTCCCGCTCAACCGCCGGCGACAGTTGCGACGCCGCCGCCATCCTCCGCGGCGCCGGATGGAACCCCGGCCGGCCGCTCTGGCTCGCCGGCAGCACGCACCGCGGCGAGGAAGCCCTCGCCGCACGCGTCTTCCTCCGCCTGCGCGAACGGCACCCGGACCTTTTCCTTGTTGTTGCCCCGCGCCACTTCGAGCGCGGAGGCGAAGTCAGCCGGGCGCTGGCCGCGGCGGGCGTCGTTCACGCGCGCCGTTCCAAACCGGCCGCCGCGCCCGCGGATTGCGCGGCCCTGGTCCTGGATTCCACCGGCGAACTCAAGTACTTCTATCCCCACGCCTCCGTAACCTTCGTTGGCAAAAGCCTGCGCGGGCGCGGCGGCCAGAACTTCCTCGAACCCCTCCAGGCCGGCCACCCTGTGGTCTTCGGGCCGCACATGGAAAATTTCGAGCCCATCGCCTCCGAATTCGCGGACGCCGGCGCCGTGGACCGCGTCCTCGACGAGGCCGGGCTCGAAGCGGCCGTCGCCCATTGGCTGGCCAACCCGGAAGCCGCGCTCGAACGCGCGGCGCGCGCGCGGGCGATGTTCGTCGAACGCTGCGGCGCCACCGAACGCACGGTGGACGCCCTCAGCCCCTGGATTCCCTGGGAGCGGGACACCGTCGCCGAGGCCCGCGGCCCCAACGCGGGGTAATCGCCGTCCCATTCTCCGAACAACAGGCCGGACCTGTCCGGCCACAACGCCGCCCGTTCCCCGCGCCTCCTGATCCCCGTCCGCGACGCCTGATCTCGTTGCGCCTCGGTCTGCCCTTTCGAGGCCAGCTTGGCCAGAAACGGCTCCACGCTGGCAGCCTCACGGGGCGGATGCCCGTATTTCCGGCAAAAATCCAAGTGAAACCGCATCCATTTCCGTTAATCCGCCCGATTGCCCGCCGAAACCGCCGCCTCCTCCAGCCGCCGATCCATATACGCCGCCACCTCGCGCGATACCCTGGGAAAATAGAAAAGCC
>CAYSZK010000041.1:0-30110 GCA_964435495.1 uncultured Verrucomicrobiales bacterium | reverse complement strand
GAAACTTTCGTCTAGCCTTCCTCTCCCCGGTCGGTTACCCTTCCGGAGTTGGCCTTAACTGGTGATTTGACTCTCATGTTTCCATGTTCTGGTTCTTTCACAGGGGACTCGCACCCCATTTGCAACGCGCCCATGCTGGGCGCACACAAGGCGCATGCACTCAACCCTCAGTCGCTAAAGCTCCTTCGGGCGAGTGATGCGCGACGTTGGGCACAAAGATGTGGACATCACTGACGACGAAAAGCGCATCCAAGCCGAAGCAGGTTCAGAAATCGTAGGCCTACACGCCGAGTTCGACGAGGAGAGTGATCGAGCTGCCGTAATTCTTGCTGCAGCGATGCTAGATGAAGCTCTCCAATCGCTGCTTCTCGCCAAGCTTGTGCCCGCGGCCGGGTCGTCCGATCCACTGTTTGACACACCGAATGCTCCGTTAAGCAGCTTCACCAACAAGATAGATCTCGCTCAGCGCATTGGAGCTATCAGTTCCCGGATGTGTCGCGACCTTCATCTCGTCCGCAAGATCAGAAATGATTTCGCTCATCGTCCAGCCGGGTGCTCTCTGGACGACCAGCAAATCAAGTCTCGCATCGAGCATCTTACCCAGTCACACGGGATGTTCGAGCGAAGCCCGCTTTACATGAAGAAGTTTGGATTGCCGAACCTAAGGCATCAATTTCTCCGAGCAGCGTCGTGGATGCTATACTTTCTGAACAGCGAGCGTAGGCGTTGCAGGGCTTTCGAAGACCGGACTTCCGAGTTCGGTTACGAGTTCTCATTGGACCACACGCTCACTTACAATTGGGTGAAAAAAGGCTAACCAACGCATTCAGCCAACGGCGCTTCGCGCCGCGGCTGATGCGGGACGTTCGCAAACAAAATACAAACCACGAAAGGAAGCCACACCATGAATATAACAGATACCATCACCAAGCTCGTCAGCGGCACATTCCACCGCGCCGTGCGCAAGTCAATCGTCGGAATCATCCTGATGGGCGTTTTCGCTTACAAGATGCAGACCATCGCACCAGGAACTCCGCAGTATTACGGAACCATCCTAATCACTGGATCCCTTGGATTCATCATGGGAGTCCTCTGGTCATATGTAATTGGATATCAGACCCTTCGGATTCACCCGGAGACAGACACAATCTTCTGGCGGGAGGCATTCCTAACGCAAGCCAGACTCTTGCGCTCGGTTCCACTTTGGTATCTCGCTCCGATTCTGACCGGCGCGATGATTACAGCGTTGCCATCGCAGCGAGCTTCATACGCAGGATTCCTGTTCATGCTTGCTGTTTGCGCCGTGATCTTCGGCGGGCTCACATGGTTTAACCGCTCTGCGGCCCAGGAAATCGAAGAGCAGGCGCAGTCCTTTGCATAAAATATAAGTGCGAATCGGGTCCCCGCGACCGGCTCGAAGTGAGCCGGCCGCGAGTCCCACACCACCCGGCGTGCGGGTCCGCACCGGGCGGTTCCAATCCGACACGGGCTTTCGGCCCGTAGTGAAGTGGGATTGTTCATCACGCGTGGCTATCAGTCCCTGACACTTGACATTTCGCTTCAGGGCCTTTCTGCAATTCGCCCCGATAGATCACGCCTCTTCCGCGGGGCAGCCGCACGCCGACCGGCCCCGCCCCATTGGCCGTGCGCCGACGTTGGGGCGATAGGCAAATTCCCGGCAATTCAGTTTTTCCGCGGAAGGGCATCCGGCCCCGGCGGGGCTCCGAATCGCTTCCGCCGCCAGGCCGACGGGCTTTCCCCGAACGCCAGGGTGAACCGGCGTGTGAGGTAAAACCCATCCGAGAACCCCGTTCGTTCCGCGATTTCGCCGATCCGCAAGCCAGAATGCATCAGCCAATAACAGACTTCCTGCAATCGCCGGCCTTCGATCCAAGTCCGGACGCTGCAACCGAGGCGCGCGCGAAAGAGTTGCTGGAGCCGCGACGGCGAGAGGCCGACGTGCCCCGCCAACCCGTTCACGGACAGCTCATGCGCCAATCGCATATCCACAAATTTGCAGGCCAGCTTGACCGGATCGTTTGGGGGCTGCGGTTCGCGCGTCAGCGCGAGGCCCCGCACCATTTCCCTCAGGATCAGCTGGATATGCGCCGCGAGAACCGGCAGGTCCGGGCGGTCGAACTCTTCAAACTCCCTCACCAGGTTTGCAAAGCAGGAGGTCAAATAGGCGCACTCCTCGAATTCCTGCGGCTGCTCGAACAATCCCAGCAAATCGCTTCGAGTCCACTCTGATCCGGTGAAGACCACCCAGGAATGGCGCCATTCGCAATCTGGCCGGCCGAAGTAATGGGGGCGCCGTTTGTCCCAAAGAATGAGTGTTCCTTCCCGGGCCTCCACCAGGTTTCCCGCCAGTTCGACCTGGACTTTGTCGTGAAACAAAACGCACAACCATGCATCGAGCCCCTGCCGCCGGGAAACAAAGCCAGGGGGCATCGTTTCCCGGCAGCCGGCGCCAAGGAGCCGGACGCCGCCGCCAAACCGCGGGTCGTTCTCCGCAAAGGAAACGCGCTCCATCAATTCGCCAAAAGTGCATGTTTTTTCTCCAATCGTCAATTCCATCGTCCCGCAACCTCGCCTATAGTGCATGGCGCATGAAGAATTTTAGCCTTGTTTGTCCCCGCCATGATTGCGTTGAACTCGTGGAATCCCCGCTCCCCAAAAGTCTGGAACCCGATGAGGTTCTCGTCCGCAACACCCATGGAGCCGAAAAGCATGGCACGATGGAGGCCTTTGTCCGGAAACACGGGAACAAGCGCGGCGCATGGGACGCCAAACGCCAGATGCACACTCCCGGCGAAGGGTTGGGCTGGGCTTATCCTATCCAACTCGGCAACATGCAGGTCGGTTTCGTCGAGAAAACCGGCCCGGCAGTCACGCGCTACAAAGTTGGCGACCGCCTCGTCTTTTTCCGCGGGTTCCAACCTTATTCCGCAATCAAAGAAACCGAAGGCTGGCCGATCCGTCCGGATACCTGCTGGAAGGCTGCCACCTGTCTCGATCCCGCTACGTTCGCATTCGCCGCGATGCGCGATGCCAATGTGCGGATCGGCGACTCCGTCGCGATTTTCAGTCTCGGCGCCATCGGCCTGACCGCCGTGATCCTTGCCAGGATGGCAGGGTGCCACCCCGTGATCGCGATCGATCCCGTGGAAAGCCGCCGCAAAGCCGCCGGGACGCTGGGTGCCGACGTTACGCTGAACCCGGTGGGCCTGGACACCGGCATGAAACTCCGGGAGCTCACCAACTGGCGGGGTGTGGACAAGGTGATCGAGTATTCCGGCGCGGTTCCAGCCCTTAATGCCGCGCTGCGCGGCGTGGCCTTTGGCGGCACCATCGCGTGCGGCGCGTTTCCGGCGCCCTATCCGGAAGGCCTCGACTTCGGCGGCGAAGCCCACATGAACCGGCCCAACATTGTCTTCACCCGCACCGAATCCGATCCGAACCGCGATCACCCGAACTGGGACAATGCCCGCATCCGCGGGACCGTCCTGCGCCTTATACTCGATGGAAAAATCAACGGGGCCGCGATTGTCTCCCCGGTCATCCCGTTCTCGGAAAACCTGGCCGCCGACTACGAGCGGATCATGGCGGACAAGGACAACGCGGTCAAGATGGGCGTCCGCTACGAATAGCCCGTTCCAGCCAATACCCATCCAAATATTATGCTTAAGCAATCTGTTGTTCTTCCCATCTTCCATCCAAACCTGGCCCTCACCACCGGCCTGCTCGACGCCGCCGTCGAGATCGGTTTTCCCGCCGTCGAAATATGGAGCCGCACTCCCGGCTGCGAAGAGGTCTTCGAGGCCGCCCGCTCCCGCGGCCTTGTCATCGCCAGCATGGTCGGCCACGAACACGCCTCGCTCACTGATGGTTCCCACGCGGAAGGCTTCTCCCGCGCCAGGAACCACGCGCGGCTCGAGGCTGAACTGCGGGAATCCATCGACATCGCCGCGCGCTGGAAGATCCCCGGCTTGATCACCCTCAGCGGGCACCGGAATCACAACGAGAGCGATTGCGAGTCCATGATTGTCTGCGCCAAGGGCCTGCGCCGGATCGCCCCGTACGCTGAGGAGAAAGGGGTGAATCTTAACATGGAACTGCTCAACACCACCGTCGATCATCCCCGGTACCTGTGCGACAACACCGACTGGGCGGTCGCCCTCTGCGAGATGGTCAACAGCCCCCGCATCAAAATCCTCTACGACATCTACCACATGTCCATCATGGAGGGTGACATCATCCGAACCATTCGCCGGGCCGCGCGGTGGATCGGCCATTACCACACCGCGGGCAACCCCGGGCGCCATGATCTCGACGACGACCAGGAGATTCATTACCCGGGTGTCTGCCGGGCGATCAACGCCACGGGTTACGACATGTACCTCGGCCACGAGTTCACGCCAAAGGGCGATCCGGCCGCCGCCTTGCGCCACGCCTTTGGCGTTTGCTCGGTGTAAGTCTTAAACCATCCCCTTTTTCACTCGAAGCTTCGTTTTCACGCAGCCATCATGACTCGGACAAAATGAAAGTTTCCTGTGAACCACACCTTCACTGAATGCATCGAGACCAAGGTGTTGGAAGAGCGTCCATATCTCTCTCACGAAAGAGATGTGCATCAGTGCCGTTGGGGCAACAGGGTCGGGCCGTGGGTTTAGATATTGATCAGGCATCCAGGCACCTGAGTCTTCAGAAGCTGAATCTCAGGAGAGACGCATGAAGAGAAACACGCGTGGGGTATCAGTCCTTGACACTTGACATTTCGCTTCACGGCCTTTGTGCAATTCGCACCGATAGATCAATGAAATGAACCGATACCTTATAATCATCGAACCCACATCCACCGGATTCTCCGCATACTCACCGGACCTTCCGGGATGCGTCTCCACCGGGACAACTCGTGAAGAAGTCCAGCGGAACATGCGAGAGGCGATCGAGTTTCACCTCGATGGCCTGCGCGAAGATGGCCAGCCAGTTCCCTCGCCTTCCGTGGAGGCCGCGTTCTGCGAAGTATGAAGCCGAATCGGGTCCCCGCGGCTGACTCGAATTGTGCCACGGTTCCCACACCACCCGGCACGCGGGTTGGCACTGGGCGGTTCTCATCAGGCACGGGCTTTCGGCCAGTAGTGAAGTTTGATCCATAATGCGCGCATGTCGGGAACCCCTTGCTCTTCCAGCCAGCGGTTGGTCATGGCCTGTTGCACGATGCGTCAGGGTCACGGGGTCAGTCCTTGACACTTGACAAAGGCGAAGGACCGGGAAGCAGGTTGGGCTTGGAAGGCGGTGGCGGAAACCCCAGAAGGAAGTCTAAGCTCGGGCGTCCGGATTCTTGCTGGCGACGGGGATCGAAGGGCTTTTTCGGAGAGGCGCTGGTCAACGTGCTCGGGTGGTTTGGCCTGACGGCGCATGCTTTCTGTTCCGCGCCAAAAGCGGAACACTTGGCCATGGAAACCCTGGGATGGCTATCGTGCTTGTTGACGAAGCGGGTGAAAACGAGGCCGACGGCCCAATCGGAAGCATGTCCTGACCTCTCAAGAGACTGACCCCCCGAGACCCCTCGAGATTGAGAATGAATCTGGATGCCCGAATGATTCTCTGCATCTTTTGGACAGATCATTCGTCTGCATGAGTGAACCCGCCGGGGAAGACTCCGGCAGAACCAAAAAGGAACACCATGACGACACCTGCCAGCGGCCAAGAGACAGTGAGAGACACAGTTCGAGCGCGATACGGCGAGATTGCACGCACCAGCGGCACTTGCTGCGCTGGCCCTTCTTGCGGCGGAACCCCCATTCCCGATGCCGCAGAGCTTTCCCGCCGTAACGGCTACTCGGACGCCGATCTGGCTTCCGCACCGGAGGAATCGAACCTTGGACTTGGGTGCGGCAACCCGCAAGCCATCGCTTCGCTCCAGGCCGGCGAGACTGTGCTGGACCTGGGTAGCGGGGCAGGATTCGACGCATTCCTTGCCGCCAAGGCGGTTGGCGTGATGGGACGCGTGATTGGTGTGGATATGACACCAGAGATGCTGGCAAAGGCACGGGCCAATGCCATCAAGGCAGGGCATGAGAACGTTGAGTTTCGCCTCGGTGAAATCGAAAGGCTGCCAGTGGCCGACGGCACGGTCGATGTCATCATTTCAAACTGCGTAATCAATCTTTCACCCGACAAGCCAGCCGTTTTCCGCGAGGCCTTCCGCGTCTTGAAATCAGGGGGACGGCTTGCTGTTTCCGACGTGGTGGCCATGGCTCCGATTCCATCTGAGTTGAAAAGGGACTGGGAACTCTACACGGGGTGCGTTGCGGGCGCTTCCCTTGCAGCCGACCTCCGCGCGATGCTTGAGCGAGCCGGATTCCGCGACATCCGCATCACCCGCAAAGGCGGGAGTCGCGACATCCTGGACGACTGGTTCCCTGGGCGGGGCGTTGCCGATTTCGTGGCATCCGCCAGTATTCAAGCGGTAAAGGCATGAACACCACTCCCCAGGAGACGGAACGACTATGGGGGGAATTCGCTGGCCAGCTCGGCGGATTCCTCCGGAGCAGAATTGCCGACGCCACCGTGGCTGAAGATATACGGCAGGATGTATTTCTTAAGCTGCAACAGCGGATTCGAGCGGACGACTCCATTGAGAATCTCCGTGCCTGGCTCTACCGCACCGCCCGTAACGCGGCCATTGACCACTATCGAACACGCAAGCCAGTTGTTGAAATCGAAGAGACGATGCTGGTGGACGAACAGACCAGCACTCCCGAACTGGAACCGTTGATGGCCTCGTTTCGCCGAATGATTCACGCACTGCCTGATGGCTATCGTGAAGCGGTTATTTTGGCTGATATTGAGCAGCTTCCCCATAAAGCGGTGGCGGAGAGGCTTGGCTTGTCGTTGCCCGCCGTCAAATCCCGAATCCTGCGTGGCCGGTTGATGCTTCGTGAAAGTTTGGATCACTGCTGCCAGTTTGAGCGGGATCGGCGAGGTACGGTAATAGATTGCACTCCCAAAGCGGACTCCGAATGCATCGAGTGCTGATAGGAAGCGGCTTGTTTCACTTCAATGACTTTCCATTGTCGCCCCAAAAGGGAACCTTCAAATCGGGTCCCCGCGACTGACCAAGGGTTGCCGTGGCCAACCACGGGTCCGACACCACCCGGCGTGGCACCGGGGTCAGGTGGCACCGGGGTCAGTCCTTGACACTTGACAAAGACGAAGGACCGGGAAGCAGGTTGGGCTTGGAAGGCGGTGGCGGAAACCCCAGAAGGAAGCCTAAGCTCGGGCGTGAGGATTCTTGCGGGCGACGGGGATCGAAGGGCTTTTTCGGCGAGGCGCTGGTCAACGTGCTCGGGTGGTTTGGCCTGACGGTGCATGCTTTCTGTTCCGCGCCATAAGCGGAACACTTGGCCATGGAAACCTCGGGATGGCTATCGTGCTTGTTGACGTAGCGGGTGAAAACGAGGCCCACGGCCCAATGCTCAGGAGCATGTCAAGTGTCAAGGACTGACCCCGCGAGAGGTGACCCCGCGAGAGGGAGAACAGAGGAGAGCAGACGCGGCGGTGTTCGATGGTGGATCACCCGCTGCGCGCCAGCCACCCCAACTCCCTCCCGCGCCGCCCGCGCGGTAAGTCCGACAGGCTGCTGGAGTCCTGTCCGTCTTACCCGAGCGTCCAGCCTTCGCGGTACTCCCGACCGACGAACTGGTTGGCCTCCTCGGAATTGGTGAACCGCCCGGCCTCACCGTCCCAGAGCAGGGGCGCCCCGATGCGCTTGGCGATGTTGCCCAGCAGGCAAACTTCCGTGACCTTTGCCGAGTACGCGAAGTCCGGGTCGTTCCCGCCGCGGAGCCCATGTTTGGCCGCCGCGGCCCAGGCCATCTCGTGTGTGCCCCGGACGCGGGGATACTTTTTTGCCGGCGGGTTCCGTCGCAGCTCTTCCATGAGCGAAGCGGGATGGAGCCGGGGGCTTTCCCCGTACATGCCCGCGGTGATGTAGCCTTTGGCGCCCTTGAGGAAGCACCCGCCTTCCTTCGACCCGAGCGCCTCTCCCTCGCCCCACGCATCGGGTTGCGGCGGGCGCAGGCCGTCAAACCAATTGACCGTTACCGGCGGCATCGCGCCGCGGGCGGGAAAACGGTACGAAACCACCGAGGCCAGCGCGTGGGCTTCCGGCCCTGCGGGGAGCGCCGCGGCTTCGATCCGCTCGGGCAGCCCCAGTTGCAGCGACCAGATGACCGGGTCCAGCGTGTGGGCGCCGCGGTCGCCCATCCAGCCATTCCCGAAATCCAGCCAGGCGCGCCAGGTCTTGGGATGGTAGAGCGGGTGGTAGGGGCGCATTGGCGCCGGGCCGATCCACAAATCCCAGTCCAGCGTCTCCGGCACGGCGGGCGTGTCCCGCGGCCGGGTGAACGAGCGCGGGCTCCACCAGGCGTGGCCAGCGGGGTGGTAGCTCAAGTTGCACCAGGCATCCACCTCGCGCACTTCGCCTATCAACCCGGCCTCGACCCATTCCCGCATCACGCGCATGCCCTCGCCGGAGTGCCCCTGGATTCCCATCCACGCGGTCTTTTCCGATTTGCCGGCCTCGGCGGCGAGATGGCGCGCCTCCCGGATGTTGTGGGCCAGCGGCTTCTCGCAATACACATGTTTGCCTGCACGCAACGCCGCCGTGGCAATCACCGCGTGCGTGTGGTCCGGCGTGGCGATCACCACCGCGTCGATCTCATTCACCTCCCGCAGCATCACCCGGTAGTCCCGGTACCGCGCGGCGTCCGGGAACTTCTCAAAAACGCCGGCCGCGTAGGCCGAGTCCACGTCGCAAAGCGCCGTGACGCTGTGCCGGCTCAGATTGTTCAGGAGAATCCTGCCGCGGTTGCCCAAACCGATGCCCGCGATGGCAAGCCGTTCGCCTTCGGGCAGCGGCTCCGGACCAGCGCCCTCCGCGCCGGGGGCGCCATGCGCCGGCAGCGCCAGCGCCGCCGGCCAAGAACCGGCGCCGGGTCACGGCGCCGCATTTTGGGACGGTTGCCTCTCCCGCCGGTTGGCCGCCGGGAACCGCGTTCTCCCTGGGATCGAATTCCATGGCATCGGGTACAGCTTTCCCGCAAAAAGGTGACGGCGGGGCCGTCCATTCCCAAGCGCCAGGTGCCCGTGCCGGACCCGGCACCAGGGCGGACCGCCGCGGCCTCCCAGACATCCGGTTCATGGAAAAGGACTGCTCGGAAATTGCCATTTCGGCCATGCGCTCCCGCGCTGTCGCCGGGCCGGGGTCGGTGGGAGTTAAGGGGAAGGTCGGGGTATCGCGGTGTCATTGTTTCCAGATTCCCAGTTTCGGGGCCATTATCCCCTCGCCAGCCGGCGCACCCAGCGCTAGGGTGTCGCGGTTCTAATGAAAACAATTCCCTTCCGTTTAACGTTGCCGGTGTTGGCCGCCGGGCTCGCGTGGCTCGGCGCCGCGGCCCCCGCGCCGGCGCAGGCGCAGGCGGCGAAGCCGGTGGCCGCAGGCGTCATCTCGGTCCCGCCGGAGTCGAGCACGGTGCTGCCCCTCGACGATTTCCGGTACAAGGGCAATGTCGGGCGCACGATCGCGGAGAGTGACGCGCCCCAGTTCCCGCAGCCGGTCCGCCCGCCCAAGGGAGCGCCGAACATCGTCCTCATCCTGATCGACGACGCCGGGTACGGGCAGTTTGGGACGTTCGGGGGGCAGATCCCGACGCCGGCGCTGGACCGGGTCGCGGCCGACGGCCTGCGCTACACGCGATTCCACACCACGGCCCTCTGCTCGCCGACGCGCGCCGCGCTGCTCACGGGCCGCAACCACCACGTGGCCAGTACGGGCATGATCACGGAGGGGGCCACCGGCTATGACGGCTACACGGGCATGATCGGCAGGAACGTGGGCACGATCGCCGAGGTGTTGCGCCAGCACGGTTACGCCACGTCGTGGTTTGGCAAGAACCACAACACGCCGGATTGGGAGACCAGCCAGGCGGGGCCGTTCGACCGGTGGCCCAGCGGGCTTGGGTTCGAGTATTTTTACGGGTTCATGGGCGGCGACGCCGACCAGTGGCAGCCGACCCTGTACGAGAATCATCAACTGGTGCCGCGCTCGACCGACCCGGGCTACATCCTGACGAAGGACCTGGTGGACAAGGCGATCGCCTGGGTGCGCCGGACGCGCTCAATCGACGCCGCGAAACCGTACTTCCTGTACATGTCCACCGGCGCCACGCACGCGCCGCACCACGTGCGTCCGGAATTCATCGCGAAGTTCAAGGGACAGTTTGACGCGGGCTGGGACGTCTATCGCGAGCAGACGTTCGCGCGGCAGAAGAAGCTGGGCGTGGTGCCGACGAACACGCAGCTCACCAAGCGGCCGGACGAGCTGCCGGCGTGGGATTCGCTGACGGCGGACCAGAAGCGGCTGTTCAGCCGGATGATGGAGGTTTTCGCGGGGTTCACCGCCGAGACGGACTTCGAGATGGGGCGGTTGCTCGACGTCGTGCGCTCGCTCCCGGACGCGGACAACACGATCATCTTCTACCAGGTCGGCGACAACGGCGCGTCGGCCGAGGGCGGCCTGGTGGGCCTGTTGAACGAGAACTCGTTCTTCAACGGCGTGCCCGAATCGCTGGAGGACAACCTCAAGGCGATCGACGAGCTTGGGGGGCCGAAACATTTCAACCATTTCCCCGCCGGCTGGGCGCACGCCATGAACACGCCGTTCCAGTGGACCAAACAGATCGCGTCCCACCTGGGCGGCGTCCGCAACCCGATCGCGGTCTCGTGGCCGGCGCGGATCAAGGACAAGGGCGGCGTCCGGTCGCAGTTTCATCACGTCATCGACATCGCGCCGACGATCTACGAGGCGTGCGGCATCACCTTTCCGGACACCCTCAACGGCGTCGCCCAGAAGCCGCTTGACGGCACCTCGATGGCCTACACGTTCAACGCGGCGACGGCGCCGGGGCGCCGGCGGACCCAGTACTTCGAGATGATGGTCAACCGCGCCATCTACCAGGACGGCTGGTGGGCGGCATCGCGGACCGGGATTCCCTGGGTTTCCTCGCCCACGCCGGCCGACCCGAACACCGCGTCGTGGGAACTGTACAACTTGGACGAGGACTTCAGCCAGGCGAACGACCTGGCCGCCTCGAAGCCGGACAAGCTCCGGCAGATGCAGGAGCTCTGGTGGGCGGAGGCGGCGCGCAACAGCGTGCTGCCCCTCGACGGGCGGAAGATCGAGCGGCTGAGTGCGGAGCTGCAAGGGCGTCCGACGCTGACAAGCAACCGGACGTCGTTCACCTACTATCCGGGCATGCTGGCCCTGCCGTCGGGCAGCGCGCCGAACGTGCTCAACAAATCGTTCTCGATCACGGCCGACATCGAGATCGGCGCCGCGCCGTGCGATGGCGCGGTGTTTTCGCTGGGCGGGTCTGATGGCGGCTACGGGCTGTACGTGCGGGAGGGCCGGCCGGTGTTCGTGGGCAACTTCCTCAACCGCCAGGTCACGCGCGTGGCGTCGGAAACGCCGCTGGCCGCGGGACCGGCGAAGTTGCGCGCCGAGTTCGCCTACGACGGCGGCGGCCTGGGCAAGGGCGGCAAGATGGCGTTGTTCGTCAACGACAAGAAGGTCGCCGAGGGTCGCATGGAACACACTCAGGCGATGACGCTGGGCCTGGGCGGGACCCTGGACATCGGCGAGGACACCGGGTCGCCCGTGGACGAGACTTACACGCCGCCGTTCAGGTTCGGCGGCGCCATCAAGCAGGTAACCGTGAATCTGAAACCGAACTGAGCCTGGACCAGGAACAAAAAAAACGCGATGAAAACCCACGTCAGGCAGATTGCCGCGGTGGCCGTGATGGCCGCCGCCGTCCAACCGCTTCCCCTCGACGCCCAGGTGCCGCCGGGCCAGGCTGCGTATGGCGGCGCGCCCGCCGCGGCGCTGCTGCCGCCCGGCCAGCTCCAGGATCTCGTCGGGCGGGTGGCGCTGTACCCGGACGACCTGCTGGCGCTGGTGTTGCCGGCCTCGACGACGCCCCTGGACATCGTGAAAGGGCAGCGGTTCCTGGCGGCCTACGCAAATGACAACACCCTGAAGCCCGATCCGTCGATCGCGCAGCCGGTGCAAACCCTGCTGACCTATCCGGACGTCATCGCGCTGATGGGCAACGACCTCGACTGGACCGACGCGCTGGGCCGTGCCGTGATCGCGCAGCAACCCGACGTGCTGGAGGCGATCCAGGTGTTCCGCCGCAAGGCGCAGGCGGCGGGCAACCTGCCGTCGAACGACAAACAGATCGTGATCGTGAAACAGGACGTGGTGCAGATCGTTCCGGCGCAGCCCGAGGTGATCTACGTGCCGCAATACCAGCCCACGACCGTCATCGTCCAGCAGGCGGCGCCCGTGGTCACCTATGCGCCCACGGCGTATCCCGTCTATTACCAGCCTGGCGCGGTCGCGGCGGCGACGGCGGGGTTTGTGGCCGGGGCGGCCACGGCCTATGGGTTGAACTGGGCGTCGGGCGCGGTCTATGCCGCTCCCTACGCCTCCTACGCCAACCACTGGCAGGAGGAACGGATGGATTATGCCAACAACGCGCGGGAAGACTGGCAGGACTACGGCGAGAACCGGCAGGACGACCGGCAGAACTACGCGCAGGATGCGCAGGGGCAGCGACAGGACTACGCCAAGGACGCCCAGGGCCAGCGCCAGGACAGCGTGAATAATAACCAGGGGCAGCGGCAGCAGAATGTGCAGCAGACCACCTCGGCAAACCAGTCGCAACGCCAGGGCGCGGTCCAGCAGGGCCAGGTGACGGCGCAACAGGGCCAGGCCCAGCGGCAGGCCGCGGCGTCCGGCGCGCAGGGCCAGCCCGGCCAGCAACCCAGGGCGACGACCGGACAGGGCGGTTGGTCGCCGCAGGGCGCGCAGAACTGGCAGTCCGCCGCCCAGAATCGTGGCGGGTATGGCGGCGGCGCTTCAACCGCCGGAGGCGGCGCCACCGCGGCCAACCGCGCCTCGGGCGGTTCAGCGTACAGCGGGGCGGCCGCAAACCGTCCCTCCGCGGGGGCCTCGTCCTACGGCGGTGCCAGCGCGGGGGCGGGGGCCAGGACGCAGCAGTTCGGGGGTTCGGGCAGCGGCGGCGGCATCTCCCGGTCCCCGGGCGGTGACAGCGGCGCATTTGGGGGAATGTCCTCGGGATCGCGATCCTCGAGCTTTAGCGAGCGCGGAAGCCGCAGCATGTCCGGCGGGGGCGGCGGGTTCCAGGGCGGAGGCGCCAGCCGCGGGGGCGGGGGTGGTGGCGGCGGGGGTCGCGGGGGCGGAGGACGCAGGTAACGCGGGTTTGCAACCAGGAGATTCCAACATGAAAACATGGATTGTTTGCCTCATGCTCGCAGGGGCCTCCCTGCAACCCTTGTTCGGCGCGGACGAAAAGGCGGCGCCAACCGGGACCACCTTCAAGACACCGGTTGAGGCCGCCGACGCGCTGGTTGCCGCGGCCAACACCGGGAAGAACGAACCGCTCGTCGCGATCTTTGGCGCCGAGTACAAGGATATGATCGGCACCGTGGACGCCGCGCGGGACAAGGAGTTGCGCGCGCGCTTCGCCAAGATGGCGGGCGAGTACCGCCGTCTGCTGAAGAATGACGACGGCTCGGTCACGATGGTCGTCGGATTCGAGGCGTGGCGGTTCCCGATCCCCCTGGTGAAGAGCGAAGCCGGGTGGCGGTTCGACACGGCGTCGGGCGCGATGGAGGTCGTGAAACGGCGCATTGGCGAGAATGAACTCACCGCGATCGCCGTATTGCGCGCGTATGTCGCCGCCCAGCGGGAGTATGCGTCTGTCCCGCGCGACGGAACCAGCGTCCGGCAGTTCGCGCGGCAGATCCAGAGTTCCCCCGACAAGAAGGACGGCCTCTACTGGCCGTCGGACACGAAAAAGGGTGAGGAACCGAGCCCCGCAGGGCCGGAGATCAAGGATTCCAAGACGCCGTACGCCGGCTATTGTTTCAAGATACTCACCGCGCAGGGCGAGGCTGCGCCTGCCGGCAAATACAGTTACGTGATCAACGACAAGTTCATTGGCGGGTTCGCCATGGTCGCGTGGCCGGCGGATTACGGGAAGACCGGGATCATGACGCTGCTCGTGAACCACTACGGCGACGTTTACGAGAAGGATCTCGGCGCGGAGACCGCGAAGGTGGCCGCCGCCATGGAAGAGTACAATCCCGGCGAAGGCTGGACCCTGGCCGCGGATTAAGCTGCCGGGGATCAACCTTGCATGGGTCCCCTTCCCGAGGGGGACAGGCCGCTCCCATGTGGCGACGCGCTGGGGCCGCGATGTTCGCGTGACCAGCGGGGGCGGCACGTTCGCAGTCCGCGGATCAACCGGCCAACGTCGAACGTGACTCACGCGCTCTGGCGCGTTGAGTCAACCGCCTTGTGTGCGCCCAGCATGGGCGCGTTGCAAATGGGGTGCAAGTCCCCTGTGAAAGAACCAGAACATGGAAACATGAGAGTCAAATCACCAGTTGAGGCCAACTCCGGAAGGGTAACCGGCCGGGGAGAGGAAGGCTTGACGAAAGTTTCCCAAACAGGAGGGCTCCGACCGCGTGGTGGACATCCAAGCCGATACCGCCGGCAGGCGGGGCAAGGATGAGAGCCACCACGAGGGGAAGAATGGGAACCCTCAAGAACAGACCATGATGGAGCGGATTCTCGCCCCGGAAAACCGGGCCTTGCAGGTGTTGCGAATTCGCGGATACTGGGCGCATGGTTGTCGCCGCCCCGCACTTCCCGGCCCTCGTCCCCGAGACCCTTCAAACCGCCCGCCTCCGCGGGGTCCGCCCCACGTCCGCCGATCGCTCCCTGTTTCTCGAACTCGGCCAGGACCCGCGCGTCATGGCCACGCTGGGTGGCACGGTTTCCGACGAGGAACTCGGGAAACGTTTCCAATGGAACCTCGGTTGCTGGTCCACGGACGGATTCGGCCAATGGCTTTGGTTCGATTCGGACTCGGGCGCGTTCGTGGGCCGGGGCGGCCTGCGGCGCATGGAAGTGCTCGGACGCCCCCAGGTCGAGGTCGGCTACGCGCTCATGCCCGCCCACATGGGCCGCGGCCTCGCGACCGAGATCGCGCTCGCCTCCGTTGCTGCTGGATTCGAATCCGCTGGCCTCGACGAGATCGTCGCCTTCACGATGACCACGAACACCGCCTCCCGCCGCGTCATCGGGAAGACCGGCTTTACCTATGAATGCGACTTCGTTCGCGCCGGCCTGCCGCACGTCTTCTTCCGGCTTCGGCGCCGCGACTGGCTGTCCGCGGACCTGTCAAATAGCAATGAATTAGCAATGGGCCTGTCCCGAATGGCACTAACTTAAGGCGGTTTTGGGATGCCACCATTATGGCGCCCCTACAGGGCTATGGTTGTATAAATCCATGGCACCCAGGGCGTTGCCCTGGGCTGGTATGGGTTGCCCCTTTGGGGCAAGGCCTCTTAAGCAAGTGCCATTCGGGCCTGTCCCTTTGTTCTTTATGTGCCCACGGTTCTGTCCCGCGCCGAGTTCGGTGGGGTGCTTCAACTCTTCTCTCCCGCACCCCGGCGCATGGAGGGATCGGGAAAGACTTTCCAGCGGTCCGAGCGCTTCGATCCTCGCCGCCATGCCGGCGGCGAGGCGCCACCGAAAAGGGATGGCGGGTGGGCGTCACCCTCTCAGGACAGATGGAGCCGCGCCGTGCCGGCGCCGGAAGGCCCGGCGAAAAGCGTCTTCGGAACCGAACCCGGAGGCGAACGCGGTTTCTTTGATGGTGTGGACGCCCCCGCGCAACAACGCCTCCGCCCTTTCCAGCCGCAATTGGATCAAATACCGGTGGGGGGGCGCGCCGTAGAGACGGCGGAAATGGCGCCGGAACTGAACCTCGCTCATTCCCATCGCCCGCGCGATTTTTGAACAATCCGCGTCCACCGCGGGATCCCGGCGCCACCCGTGGACGACGCGCCAGAAACGGTGCTCCAGCGAGTCTTGCGCCCGCACGTCCGGTCCAAAGACGCCGCCGATTTCGATCAACGCGCGCTCCAGGGTGTTTTTGGCCAGGTCGAGCCTGCGGCGGTCCCGCATTTCGAGGGCGCGGAGCAGGTCACGGTGGGCGGCCATGAACCGCGCGGGCCGCGCAAGCTTCACCCGAGCGGGTTCCCGTGGCAGCCATCCGGCGGCAACCCATTCCTCGACGCGCTTCCCGCCCACAATCACGATCCGGCAAACGATGCCGCCCTTGCCGGTAGATTGGAGCCGATGCGCCCAATTGGGCGGAATCACCACGAGACAGGGCGGCTCGATCGGCCAGTCCGCGGCCGGCTCGGGGCCAAAGAAACCGTGTCCGCTGGGGAAGAGGGCGAGAATGTAGTGGGCGACCCGCGTGGTGGAGAATCCGCGGAAGCCAGTGTCCCAATGCGCGGTCACAATCCGAAGCTCGGGCATTGAGGAAAGGCCCGGCGGCTCAAGGAGTGTGCGGACCTGTTTCATGATCAAAAACGCCGGTAGATTGAACAAAAACAGGTGTCTTTGGAAGTCTGTTTCCGAACCGGTTCCGCTACAAAGGGCGGAATGAGTTCATGGGACATGCTGGACGGCGCGGCCTGGATCACGATTCGGCCGGAGCCGGAAGCCGATTTGCTCCCGCTACGGAACGCGCGGTGGATCGGGCCCGCAGAACAGCGCCACCCGGACGCGTCCCGCTTCCTCGCCACGGTGGTTGATTTCGTGCTCCCGAAAGGGCGTGCCATTCGCGAGGCGCACCTCTGGCTCTGGGTCGAGGGGCGTTCCTATTTCGATCCGACCTTCGACGTGCCAAAGATGGCCGATCAAAAGGCCGAGTGGGGGTTTTGCCGGCTCAACGGATCGAGCGAGATAGAGTTCCGGGAAATGACTCCGTTGATCGAGTTGCTCGCGCCGCGCCGCATGAACATCGGCCACATGGTCCGCCCCGGCGCCAACCGCCTTGCTTTCCTCTCGTGGATGGCCTTGCCCGAGCCTTCGGTCATCGCGGCGATCGAATGGGTGTTCGAGGATGGCAAGACCGGGCGCCTCGTCTCGGACGCCGCGTGGCGATGCCAAATCCTGGGCTTGGAGCAGGCCCGCGCCGCCGATTGGCACGACCGCCTGGACCACACCAGCCCGTGCCACGAGCGCGCGGCATTTGGCGGCGAACCATGGACCGACATCCGCGGACAACTCAACCACCCCCAGGCGCCCGTGGTGTTGCGGCGCCGCTTCACCCTGCCCGCGCGCCCCATCGCCTCCGCCCGCATCGCCGCCACCGCCATCGGCGCCTATGACATGGAACTGAACGGCCGCCGCGTCGGCGATGTTCATCTCGCGCCCGGATGGACCGACACCCGCAAGGCCGCCCACATCCAGACGTACGACGCCGCCGGCATGCTCGCGCCGGGCGAAAACCTCTGGCAGGCCACCGTCGCTAAAGGCTGGACGGGCTCGCCGATGCAGGGTTGCGTCTCGATGCGGGAGGATATCAAGGCGTTGCGCGCCACGCTCGAAGTCCGCTATGCCGGCGGCGAAACGATCCGCATCCCCACCGAGGCCGCCGGATGGGAGGGCGGCGACGGCGAGGTGCGCGACTCGGAGATTTACGACGGCGAAACCGTGGACCGGACGCATGCTCCGGTCTCGCGTCCGGTCGTCGAGTTGCCCGCGCGCGAGACGCGGTGCGTTTCCGAGCCGTGCGCGCAGCCCCGCGTTGTGCGCGAGTTTCCGCCTCTCTCCATCACTCCGCGCGGCGAGGGAACGTGGATCGTCGATTTTGGCCAGAGCTTCTCCGGGGTTGTCCGCCTGCGCGTGGACGAACCGGCTGGAACCAGGGTGCTGCTGCGCCACGCCGAGGCCCTGCGCAAAGACGGCGGGCTGATGACCGTCAACCTGCGCGCCGCGCACTGCGCCGATTCGGTTGTTTGCGACGGCAAACCGTTCGTCTTCCAACCGCGCTTCACCTTCCGCGGCTTCCGGTATGTTGAAATTTCGGGGCTCAGCCGCGAGCCCGCGCCCGAAGACATCCGCGGGATCGCGCTTTCGAGCGTCGGGCGCGCGACGTTCGAAGGCGTCTCAAGTTTCCCCCAGCTCGACCGCCTCATCGAGGCCATTCGTTGGACCCAGCTCTCGAACTGGCTTTCCGTTCCGACCGATTGCCCGCAGCGCAGCGAGCGGCTGGCTTGGCAGGGCGACAATCAATTCTTCGCGCCCTCCGGACTGCTGCTTTTTGACGGCAAGGATTTCCAGGCCAAACATCTGGCGGACATCCTGGAATCGCCCAATGAGGCGACAGGCTCGCCGCCGGAGTTCGCGCCCAACGGCGGGGGCGCGGGGCCCGCCCCGAGCTACGGCTACGCCGACGCCGCCGTGACGCTGCCTTACAACATCTGGCGCATCTACGGCGATCTCGGGGCCGCCCGGCGGCATTGGGAAAAAATCCTAGGCTACCTGCGCAGCCTCGACCTTTGCGCCGACGCGGACGGATTGGTCGTCCACGGCTCCTACGGCGACTGGCTGACCACGGAACCCAAGACGCCCCACGCCATCATGGCCCCGATCATGCAGGCCAAGGTGTTGGCGCAGGCCGCCGAATTGGCCAAAGCCCTGGGCGATCCGGCGACCGCCGCCGCCTGCCGCAAGCGTAACGACCAGGTGAACGCCGTTTGGCGCGACCGCCATCTCCGCCCTGACGGCACGATCGAGTCGGACAACCAGGCGGTCTATGTCTGCGCCTGGCGGTTCGGCCTGATACCCGAGCATCGCAAGCCGCAAACAGCCGCGGCCATGCGCCGCGCCTTCGAACGCCATGACCGCCACATTCGCACCGGCATCTGCGGCACCGCGTCGGTCTTGGACGCCCTCATCGACGCCGGCCACCTTGACATTGCCTGGCGGATTTTGTCCGACGACGCGTTCCCTTCCTACGGCTATTTCCTCAAGAACGGCGCGACCACCCTGCCCGAATGGTGGGACCCGTGGCCGGGCGAACATGAGACGACCGAGTATTGGAAGACCTTCGAAGGCGACCGTTCGCAGGGCGAATTCCACGGGTCGATGAACCACCCGGTGTTTGGGGCGGTGTTCGAAGGCATCTTCAAGCATGTCTGGGGCCTGCGCCAGGCGCCGGGCGGCGCCGGGTTCCGCGAGGTAATTATCCAACCGCGTTTCACCGGCCGGCTCGAGTCGTTCGACGGCGTGTTCCATTCGGTTTCCGGGACGTACAAGCTGGCTTGGCGGCGCCAAGACGGCGCGGTCCACTACCGGATCAGCGTTCCCGAGGGATGCGAAGCCGCCTTGCTCGCGCCGCAAACCAACGCTCCCCCGCTTTTCCTGAAACCCGGAGACACCTCACTTGCCATCGAATCGGAAGAACGACCATGATCCATCAAGCATCCACGCACGGAACGCCGGACAACATCCGCCCCAGCCGGCGGCGCTTTGGAAAACCCCGCGGGGACAGCCACCGCGGCCAGCGGGCGCCCCGGCGTTTGCGGCCCGTGGCATCGGCCGCGCTGCTCGGGCTCTGCGGCCTGGCTTCCGCCGTGGCGCAGGTCCCGCCGCCCATCGAACGCCCAAACTTCCTCTGGATCACCACCGAAGACAACGGCCCGCGCCTGGGCTGCTACGGCGACGCGCTGGCCCGCACCCCCAACCTGGACGCGCTGGCGTCCCAAGGAATCGCCTACACCCGCGCGTTTGCCAACGCCCCGGTCTGCGCGCCCGCGCGCGTCACGCTGTTCACCGGTCGGTACGCCAGCACGCTCGGGCTGGAAAGCATGCGGAGCTGGTACCAGGTCGCGGAATTCGACAACTACGCCCAGCGCCTCCGCATGGCCGGCTATTACTGCTCCAACAACGCCAAGACCGATTACAACCACGACGGCTTCGATCCGGGTTACTGGGACGCCAGCTCGAAGACGGCCCACTACCGCAACCGTTACCCCAAGCAGCCGTTTTTTCATGTCTGGTCCGGCGAATCCTCCCACGAATGGAACTCGTGGAATCTTTCGGGCGACCCGATCCGCACCGATCCCGCCAAAGTCGTCGTGCCGCCCTACCTGCCCGACACCCCGCTGATCCGCCGGCAGCTCGCCCGCGGCGTGGACATGATCGAGAACGCCGACCGCGAAGTGGGCAAATGGCTCGACGAACTTGAGGCCGAGGGGCTCGCGGACAGCACGATTATCGTCTATTGCGGCGATCACGGCGGCGTTTTCCCCCGGAGCAAGCGCTACCTTTACGACACCGGAACCCGAGTGCCACTCATCATCCGAATCCCCGAGAAATTCAAGCATCTCCGGCCCGGCAAACCCGGCTCGAAGATCGACCGTCTTGTCAGTTTCGTCGATGTCGCGCCCACCCTGCTGAGCCTTGCGGGGCTGCCGATCCCCGATTTCATGCAGGGCACGCCCTTCCTTGGCAAGCAGGCCAGGCCCGGGGCGGAGGAGGCTTATCTGTTTAAGGGGCGCATCGACAACCTCATTGATCTCTCGCGCGGCCTGCGCACCCCGCGCCATCTTTACATCCGCAACTACATGCCGCACCGGCCCAACGGTCTTTACAGTACTTTCGAGTTCCACCAGGCGTCCTACGCCGAATGGTTCGGCCTGTTCCAAAAGGGCGCGCTTGACGAAACGCAAGCCGCGTTTTTCCAGCCCAAGCCGCCCGAGGAACTCTACGACGCCGAGGCCGACCCATGGCAGATTCGCAATCTCGCCGCCGAACCCGAACACCAGGAACTCCTCGGCCAGATGCGCGCCCGCCTCGAACGGCGCATCCGCGAGACCCGCGACATTTCCTTCGTCAGCGAAATCCGGCGCGAAGCCCTGCTTGATGTCAAACCGTTGCGCACCGCGGTGGACGACAGCGACATCCCCATCGAACGGGTCATCGAAACCGCGAACCTCGCCGGATGGGCCGACCCGGCCCACTTGCCCGATCTGATCGTCCGCCTCGGTGACCCCGATCCTTCCGTGGTCTATTGGGCGGCCACCGGCTGTTGCGCCCTCGGGGAAAAGGCCGCCCCCGCGAGGGACGCCCTCCTGCGCGCGCTCAAGAACCCGTCCTGGGAGGCGCGCATACCCGCCGCGGAGGCGCTTTGCCATCTCGGCAAACGCGACACGGCGCTGCCGGTCCTTATCGAGGCTCTGAAAGGCCCGGCCCGCGTGGCCTTTCACGCCGCCAACGCCCTCTACGCGATCGACCGCCTGGAGCCGCTCGGAAAAGAAACCCTGAACGCCATCCGTCCCCTCGCCGATTTGCCGCGTGGCCAGCTCCGCACCCAGCCCGCCTGGCCCGGGTTCGCGCGATACTATTTGACCAGGGATATGTTGGACTACATCATGACCAAGAAAATCGACATCAAGGGAATGGGTGGGCCGTCGGAGAACAGCCAGTGAACTTGGATGCCCGCGGGCGGCCCCACATCGTCCTGATCCTTGCCGACCAAATGCGGGCGGACGCCATGGGCTGCGCGGGCCATCCTGCCGCCATCACCCCAAACCTCGACACCCTCGCCGCGCGGGGCGCGCTCTTCGAGAACGCCTTTTGCGCCAGCGCCGTCTGCACGCCCTCGCGCGCCGCGATTCTGACCGGGCGCTACCCCCATTGCACCGGCGCTTGGAACATCGGCGTCTCCATGAACGAGGACGAGATCACCCTGGCCGACCACCTCAAGCCCGGCGGCTATCGAAGCGTGGCCGTGGGCAAGATGCACCTCCGGCCCGAATGCAAGCCCGGGATGGCCACGGGCGGCTGGCCGGGCGTCGAGAATCCGTCGGTGGCCTTCCGCCCGCGGAAACGGGATGGCACCTATTTCGGCTTCGACGAAACCCACATCACCGAGGATGTGCGCCACGGGGAATACCTCGAATGGCTGACGGCGGTCGCGCCGCAATGGGCGGAGCACCGTCCCTGCACCCCCGACGTGGTGCGCGACGGTTCCCCGCTGCCGCCCGAATACCATCAGACCCATTGGATCGGCGAAAAGAGCCTCGAGGCGATCCGGGGACACGATGCGGCACAACCCCTATTGCTCCTGTCCAGTTTCGTTGATCCCCACCACCCGTTCGACGCTCCGAAGAAATACGTTGATCTCTACCGCGGCATGGAGATGCCCCGTCCCATCGAGCGCGCCGGGGAACACAATCTTCGCCCCGGACACCTCCGCCGCCAGGGCGCGCGCGGCTATTGGCCCGGCGGCGGCGAAGAACACGAGCACACGCCGGAGGAAATGGCCGGCATCATCCGCAACACCTGCGCCATGGCCACCTTTATCGACGAACAGATCGGGCGCGTCGCCGCCGCCCTTGAGGCAAAGGGCATGCTCGAGAACACGCTCATCATCTTCACCTCGGACCACGGCGAACTTCTCGGCGACCATCATCTGCTCACCAAAGGTCCGTGGCTTTACGACGCGCTCACCAAAGTGCCCATAATCTTCGCCGGACCCGGCATCCCGGCCGGCAAACGGTTCAAGGCGCTCATGGAAAATGTCGATATCGTTCCCACGTTGCTCGAGGCGGCGGGGCAAACGGCGCCCTACGGCGTCCAGGGCCGGTCGCTCCTGCCACTCGTCCGCGGCGAGACCGAAGCGGTCCGCGGAAGCGCCATCACCGCCTACGACGCCCATGACCGGGGCATCCGGTTGAAGTCGCTGCGCACGGCGCGCCACAAGCTCAACGTCTTCGCGGGCGAGGAATACGGCGAGTTGTTCGACCTCGAACAGGATCCCCACGAGTTGCACAACCGCTATTTCGATCCGGCGTATGCGCCGGTCCGCGGCGAATTGTTTCGCTTGCTGGCCCATCGGCTGATGGAGGATGAAGACCCTTTGCCCGAGAGGAAATGCCAATGGTGAACGCGGGACGGAAAACGCTGGCCTGCTTCCTCATCCTGCTCGCGGCGACGCCGGGGCCGGGCGCGGAAGGCGCCGGAAAGCCCACAAAGATATTCATCCTCGCCGGGCAATCGAACTGCGTCGGCAAAGGAAACGCGGACGATCTGCCGCCGGACCTGGCGGCGCCGCCCGCTGAAACGATGCTCTACCAGAACAGTTCGGGCATGAAAGGCTGGCAGCCACTCGGGCCGTATCCCTCCGACCCGGGCCAGGCCAAGATGTACGGGTGCGGCGGCGGGATGTTCGGGCCGGAGATTGGTTTCGGCCACGCCATCCGGAAACAGTTCCCGAACGACCGGATCGGCATCGTCAAGGTCTGCGTCGGGGGAACCAGCGTCGCGAGTTGGAGCAAGGATATCGGCTCCCCGGCGAATCGCGCGGTCATGGAGGCCGTTGGGTACAAGGACATCCCGGGTTCGAAATCCCTCTACGCGCTGCTGCTGGCGGAGGTCCGCGCCGCGCTCGCGGCGGGCGAAGGGGGATTTGAGGTGGCCGGGTTTGTCTGGGTCCAGGCCGAACGGGACTCCCAACATCCGATGGCCGCGCGGGCCTGGCCCGAGCGGGTGCTCCAGTTGCACAACGATCTCGCCGCCGACATCGGCTATTCGGCCGGGATTCCGCTGGTCGTGATGACCCCGCACATCCAGGCGATGGAAGTTGCGGGCAGCCCGGCGGCAACCGCGTTGCTGGAGGGCATGAAGAAAGCCGCCGAAGAGGGCGGGGCCGTGACGCTGGAGCGCGTGGCGCAACTCGCCGGTTTGCGGGACGCCCCGCCGCGGGACCTGGACAACGCGCTCAAGGCAATGCGGGCCTGGCCTCCCATGTGCTGGACACAGATCGAGTGCGTCGGAATCATGAACCGCGGCCTTCGCGAAATCGCGGCGAAGAACGCGAACGTCACCATCGTCGAGTCGGGCGACCTGCCCACGTGCGAGGGATTGCATTTCAACAGCGCGGGCCTGATCGAACTGGGGCGGCGGCTGGCCAACGCGCTGCAAGGCGCCGGATTTCAACCCGGCAAACCACCACAATTATGAACCCATCCATCGAACAAATCCACGGATTCAATTATCAACCCGGCCACGCCTACAACGGCGCGGACATATGGCGGCGCTTCGACGCGGCCGCGTTTGACCGCGAACTCGGCTGGGGCAAGAAGCATTTTCCGAAGATGAACGGCGTCCGGCTCTGGCTGGCGTGGGAAGTGTTCGCCGCGGGATCGCCAGGACAACAGGAACAGTTCCTGGCCAACGTGGACACGGCGTTCGGCCTCGCGGCGAAATACGGGCTCGCGGTCATGCCGGTGCTGTTCAACCGCTGGCACGCCGGCAGCCCGGAATGGGGCGGCGTCTTTCTCGACAACTTCCTGCCGGGCCGCAGTTGGGCGAACTATTATTTCGACCGCCAATGGCGCGAATATGTCGGGGCGGTGATGGGCAGGTTCGGGCGCGACCCGCGCGTCGTCTCGTGGGATTTGTGCAACGAACCGTTCTCCTATTTCACCAAGCAGCCGTGGACGGAATACACCGACGTGGCGCCGCACGAGCAAAAGTGGCTGGAAGACGTGTACGCCGCATGCAAGGAGGGCGGGGCGCAAGCGCCGTTGTCGGTCGGGTTCTGGGCGGGGATCAAGTTCCTGGAACCGCTGCAGCACATTAGCGACGTGCTGAATTTCCACCGGTACTGGATGGGCGACCCGGCCACCAAAGACGAACTGCGCCGCGAACTGGATGCTCTCGCCGCCCTGCGGGAAAAGACCGGCAAACCGCTCATCAGCAGTGAGGCCTGCTGGGGTTCACTCGATAGTGCGAAGCGCGCGGAGATCATCGAGTTCCACCTTGGCGAGTTGAATCAAAGGCGGATCGGCTGGTTCATCTACGCGTTGCAGCACAGCTACATCGCCGACCTGCACTGGCCCGAGCACGGGCGGGTCACCGAGCCGGGCACGCTCCATTGCGTCGAGCCGGACGGATCGCTTCGCCCGGGCCACGAAGTCATCAACCGTTTCCTCTGAGCGGCTGGGCGCGCTCTGGCAAAGCCCGCGTCCGGGCGGTTGAGCCCGCAACCGCCATTATGATGGCGGCGTTATCAATTGCACCTCGGGAAAGTAGGTCCGGTAGCGTCCGGCGTCCGGCGTGACGAGTGGAATGCCGAGGGTTGACGCGTGGGCGCCGATGAAGAAATCGGGCAATGGAGCGGTCTTGGTGCCGCCACGTTCGCGGTACGATTTGAACGCCTGCGATGCGCGAAACAGGGCCTCCCGCGGCAGGTCGAGAAAATCCAGGCCAAACGCCGCAAGCATCCCCTCCACCTCACCGAGATTTCCGGCTTCGTAGCAGAGTTCCGCAAAGATGAGGGGGTTGACCACAATCCGTCCGACCCAGTGGCTCATCTGCTCCTGCGACCAGTCCGCCCAGCGGGGATCGTCCGCAAACACATCGAGGATGATGTTGGTATCGACCAATACGAAATCGGCGTCAGTCATCGCCCCTCAACTCCCTCATGATCTCATCGGTGCTTCGTCCGCGCGCCCGGTCCTTCCAAACGCCCCGGACCGAGGCCAGCCGCTCGCGCATCTCCCCGGGAGTCCGGGGGGGGCGAACGGTTTCCCGTTCTTCGACGGCCCGCGCCAGAATCGTCCGCGCCTCCGCCTCCATCGAGGTCTGGTGCCGCGCCGCCCGCAACCGCAGCTTTTGCTTCACCTTCGCGTCGAGGTTCCGAATGGTTAAGGTCGTGCTCATGGAAGCACGCTAGCAATGCTTGCGATGCTGTCAACGGTGGAAAACAAGGGTAGGGTGCAAGAGTCAACTCCTGACGCGGCCGCGGAACAAGAGGCCGGGCCGCCCAGACACAATCCCCGCTCCCCGCTCGCGGGAGGGTGAAGATTTTTGTGGCTTGATCCGGTTCTCCGCGCATTGATTGACGCTGGCGTATGGCTCGATGAGCGATTCCGGCGCCGATTTTGGTGGACAAGAAGCGCGCCCGCTTCCGATAATCCCGGCCCGCCACCCGATACCAGAAAGAAGGCTCGTTATGAAGAACATCAGCCCTTTCAACGCCTTGCTGGCCGCATTCGCCCTTGCCCTGGGCGCCGCCAAGGCCGCCGCGCAGACCCCGCCTGCCCAAGCCGCCCCCCAACCGTCCCGACCCATCGTCGCCGAGCCCGTCCCGCCGGAGCAGCGCTCCATGCCGCAACCGCTCCTCGACACGCCCCTGCGCGATCCGAGCATCTGCCGGGGACCCGACGGAGTATATTACCTGACCGGGACGTTGTCCGACAAGGACGAGGGCAAAGACTTCGAAAACAACGCTGGCATCCGCCTCTGGAAATCGTCGGACCTGAAAACCTGGGAGGATATGGGGCTGGTTTGGGAACCTGGAAAACCGAACCTCTACAGCGCCTGGGTGGGGCGTCCCGCAAGCGTCATTGACCGCATGGACATGCCGCGGCAAAACTCCGCCATCACCGCGCCGGAGATTCATTATCTCAAGGGCACGTTCTGGCTGGCGTTCGCGCGCAACCATTGCGGCACAGGTTTGCTGAAAAGCTCCACCGGCAAGCCGGAAGGGCCTTACGTCGCGCCAGGCAAAGTTTCGATGATCACGCATTGGGGAAGTGACCCGAGCCTGTTCGAGGACGAGGACGGGTCGGTCTATTGGCTCTGGGCCGGCCCGCAGGTGTTCCTCGCCAAAATGAACGCCGAGATGACCGGCCTGGCCGAGGCCCCCCGCGCGCTGACCTGCGCGGAAACCCAGTCGTTGCGCGGGACGAAGGAGCCGAGCCCGCAAAGCGATTACCTCGGGCGGGGTGGGCCGTTCTTGTACAAGGCCAACGGCGTCTATCATCTGGCCGCCGCCGACCTCGGCATGAAACACGCTACGACCGTTGGCACGGTGTTCGTCGCCGGCTCGAAGGAGGGCGTCTATGGACCTTATTCGGAGAAGACCGTTTTGCTCCCCCACGCCGGCCAGACCACGGTCTTTCAACGGCGGGTGGCTGGCGACCTATGGCGGGCTGGATCGATTCTCGGTGTTCCGCGACCGCGCGGGCATCGTGCCACTGGAGTGGATCGAAGGCTTCCGGGAGAGTTACTATGGCCCCGGCCTGGGCGTGTCGAAAATCGAGGGCGGCCCGTTGCTGGTCATGAACCGGAGCAAGGTCTTCACCGAACGCGGGCCGTGGACGAAACTCCAGCCGCTGCTGCCGGCCAATCTCGAAATCACCAACGGCGAGAAGTCCCTGAATCTTTGGGATACCAACATTTTTCAGGCGCCCGACGGCTACTTCTACATGACCGGCTCGCAGAACGGGCGCGAGTACATACGCAAACTCCGGGTCTGGCGCTCGCGCGACCTGCGCAAGTGGGAGGGCGTCATTGTCCACACATTCGAGGACGAGCCGCACCTTCCCGATTCGCGCAAGAATCTGGAGCTGCCGATGAACAATCTTGGGAATTGCTACATGGACTGCAAGATCTCCTGGCTGCCCAAGCAAAAGACGTTCGCCGTGTCTTATACCATCTACAACATAGGCGAGAAGACCGCCCCGCACATCACCGGCGAAGACCGGGGCAACTTCAGCGGCGTCATCGTCAGTGAAAGCGGCACGATCAAAGGCCCGTGGCGCTGGCATGACACCGCGATGCATTCCGCCGTCTATTTCGAGATGGAGGACGGGCGCACCGCCGTCCTCGGCGGCGTCAATGGCGGTTTTGTCCTCAAGCCGGGATACTGGGAACACCGCATCGCCGCGGGCGAGAAGAGCATCGGCAAAAAGTTTGAGGAAAAGCGTTTTGGAATGCTGAATCCTTCGGACACCTTTGGCAGCTATGTCGAGGACAGCGGCACCCAGTTCCTGCGGATGGGCGGCCAATGGGTGATGATGCCGTGCACGATCAACGGCCAGCAGTTCGGTTATCCGCGGGAGTTCCAGGCCTACAGCACGGCCTTTTTGGTAGCCGACGAACTTGAGGGGCCGTGGTCGAGATGGGCGCCGGGCGTTCCCTACGGAGGCCATGCGAGCATTTTCCAGGGGCTGGACAAACAATGGTATGGGTTGGTCTGGATGTTCCATCCCATCCGGGTGGCCTACAGCCACAGCCCCTGCATGGTCCGGCTGCGGGTGAAGCTTTCCGACAAGGGCCAATTGGAGCGCATGGACATCGATCCCGATTGGACGGTGGCCGATTACGCCGTCCCGGATTGGGTGAAATAGTCCGGACCGCCAGCCTCACGCGGCCGCGGATGCCTGCCCGCGGGAAGATCACGGCGTTCCGCCCCGGAGCGTGCGCGGGCGGGCCGGACGCGCGCCGCTACGGAGCGTCGTGCGGGAGGCGCGGATTCGATTTTGAGAATTGCCGCCGGTAGGTGGCGGCGGTGATGCCTTCGAGTTGGCGGAAGGCGCGCATGAAGTGTTTCGGGTCGGCGAAACCGCAGGCCCCGGCAACCGCGCCGATCTTGAGGCCTGTCTCCGCCAGGAGGCGCCTGGCGTGCTCGTGCCGGCGCCGCCGCAGCCACGCGATGGGCGTGGTTCCCAGTCCGCCCACAAACGCGCGATGGAGCGTCGCGCGATGCACATGCAACGCGGACGCCAGCTCTTCGACGTTCATGGGGTGCGGGGATTCGTCGGCGATTTGCACGGCCTTGCGAAGGACCGCGGGCGGTTCCACCGGGTCCGGCGCCGGGATGGGGGCGGCGGCCCGGATGCGTTCCATCAGATCGAGCAGGCGGGCGAAAACGTGGAGGGGGCGCTCCTCTTCGTGGGCGCACGCGCCGAGGAGCCGTTCCCAGGAGCGTGCGACAGCCGCGGGATCGCGGGCAGGGAAGCAATGGCAATGCGACGAAAAGCCACCGTATCCAACAAACGGGCCGGCGCCTTCGCCGCTCAGGCTGGCCCAGTAGTACGTCCAGGGGGACTCGGGACGGTCGGCGTACTCGACAAACTCGCCCTGGAGCGGACAGAACATGTCGCCGGCGGCCAGGGCGTGCTCGCCATGGGGCGTTCGGAACCAGCCCCTTCCGCGGATGACTAGATGGGGAGTGGTGAACCGCGACCAGCGCGCGTGGCACATGGGACGCCCGGATTCGTTGGAAAAGCAACCCGCGCCCGCCAGGCCGATGGCGAGGCCCGGCGCATCCGCGAACCGGCGGTTGTGAAAGACCCGCAGCGCCACAGGGGCGAAGGTAACCCGCCCCATGGGCCTGTTGCAACGACAGAATGGCACCCTTTTTGTTTTGGACTTTCATGAACTGCGGCGGAACGTTGGCGCCGCCCCGCGATCGCGCGGCAAGGAAACGAAAGATGAGGCAAGGCGTATGAGCGGCAAGACCGAGGCGGCCACCAGGCCTTACCCCTTTTCCAGGGGCCTTTCCCCGGCGCAAAAGAAGCTGATTGTAACGGCCCGGCACAAGGTGGTCCCGCGCGCCGATGTCCAGGTTTCGCGGGAAGCCGCCGGGGTGCTGGGGGAGGGTTTGGGCGCCAACCTGCCGCGCATCGATCAACCCGGCCAAAACGAGGCCTACCCGCACGATGAGTTGGAGTGGGCCAAGCTCGAGCGGCATCTCGACTGGCTCGGCATCGCGTGGCTGCGCTACTGGCTATTTGGCGAAGAGATCATTCCCCGCCCCGGCGTGTTCCAACCGGAGCACGAATATCTCCGGCGCCTGATCCGCCTGCACCAGTGGGCGGAACGGCGCGACGCGCATCTGATCCTCGACTTTGGCGTGACGCCCGCCTGGCTCCGGTTCCAGACGGAGAACGCCCGCTCGTTCCGGCTCTCCGCCCCGGCGGATATCGACACGTATGTGGACGCCTACGCGATGCCGCTGGTCAAGCATGTGATGCGGGACCTGGGGATGCGGCAGATCAAGTACCTGAGCCTTTTCAACGAGCCGTTCTGCCCCGATCACAGCGGCTTCTCGTTCTACGTGCCGCGCGGGATCGACGTGTTCGAGCACTACGCGCGGCTTTTCGAGCGGATGCGCCGGCGGCTGGACGAGGAGGGGTTCACAGAACTCGGCATGATCGGCCCGAACAGCCACGATCTCTTTGTCCAGCCCATGGATGAAATGGAGAAGCGGGGGCTCGATCTCTACCCGCACATCGCCGCCGTGGACGAGCATTGCTACCGGACCCGGCTCGATTATCTGCCGCCA
>CAYSZK010000040.1:0-30190 GCA_964435495.1 uncultured Verrucomicrobiales bacterium | reverse complement strand
GCCCGCCCAGGCCCAGCCAGCCTCCCCGCCTCCCCACTGTCTGAACCGCAGTGGCATCACGCGCCTCTTGACAGGCCGGGGGTTGAAGTGGTAACGGAGGGCGCTCCTTGTGGGCGACCGGCGTATGTCTACGAAAATCCTTGGAATCTCGGCGTTTTACCACGATTCGGCGGCGGCTTTGGTCGTGGACGGGCGCATTGTCGCCGCGGCGCAGGAAGAGCGGTTCACCCGGGTGAAGCACGACCACCGCTTCCCGGCGAACGCTTGCGCGTACTGCCTTCGGGAGGCGGGGATTGGGGTGGCGGACGTGGACTACGCCGTTTTCTATGAGAAGCCACTGCAGAAGTTCGACCGCCTGTTGGAGACGTACCTGGCGTTTGCGCCGCGGGGGTTCGGTTCCTTTTCGAAGGCGATTCCGCTGTGGCTGAGGGAGAAGCTGAGGCTTCGTGGGGCGATCCGGTCAGGGGTGGGGGGCGGGTACAAGGGGCCGGTGCTGTTCGTGGAACACCACGAGGCGCATGCGGCCAGCGCCTTCTATCCCTCGCCGTTCGAGGAGGCGGCCGTGGTGACGATGGACGGCGTGGGCGAGTGGGCGACGGCCACGATCGGGCACGGGCGCGGGCGCGAGGTGCGGTTGCTCCAGGAGATGCGATTCCCGCATTCGCTGGGGCTGCTTTATTCGGCGTTCACCTATTACTGCGGGTTCCGGGTGAATTCGGGTGAGTATAAGCTGATGGGGCTGGCGCCCTACGGAAAGCCGGTGTACCGGGACACGATCCTGTCGAAGCTGGTGGACCTGAAGGCGGACGGATCGGTGTGGATGGACATGGCTTACTTCAACTACTGTGCGGGGCTGACAATGACCGGGGCGAAGTTCCACCGGCTTTTTGGGCGCGAACCGCGCAAGCCCGAGGAGAACATAGAGCAGATACACATGGACCTGGCCGCCTCGATCCAGAGCGTCACCGAGGAGGCCATGCTGCGGATGTGCCGGCACGCGCGGGAGTTGACGGGTTCCCGGAACCTTTGCCTGGCGGGCGGGGTGGCGTTGAACTGCGTGGGCAACGGCAAGCTGCTGGCCTCGGGCGAATTCGACGGCCTCTACATCCAGCCGGCCGCGGGAGACGCGGGTGGCGCGCTGGGCGGGGCGCTGTTCGCGTGGTTCCAGCTCCTGGAGAATCCCAGGCCCGCCGCGCGCGGGGATGTCCAGGCCGGCAGCCTGATTGGGCCGCGGTTCACGACGGCGGAGATTCGGAAATTCTTGGACGGCGCGGGCGTCCGGTATCACTGCCATGAGGACGAGGCGGCGCTGCTGGAGGCGGTCGCCTCGGCCATGGAACAGCAGAAGGTGGTGGGCTGGTTCCACGGGCGGATGGAGTTCGGCCCGCGCGCGCTGGGGGCGCGCAGCATCATCGGCGACGCGCGCAGCGAGTCAATGCAGGCCACGATGAACCTGAAGATCAAGTACCGGGAATCGTTCCGGCCATTCGCGCCTTGCGTCCTGGCGGACCGGGCGGCGGAATTCTTCGACCTGAAGCAGGAGTCGCCGTACATGCTGATCGTCGCGCCGGTCCGGGAGTCGGTGCGCGAGCCGTTGGACGCGAAGACCCTGGAGATGATGGCGGGGGACCGGGATTTGCGGCGGCGGGTGAACGTGCGCCGGTCGAAGGTACCGGCGGTGACGCACGTGGATTATTCGGCGCGGGTGCAAACGGTGGACGCGGAACGGCACGGCCGGTTCCACGCGCTGATGCGGCGGTTCGCCGGGAAGACCGGGTGCCCCGTCATCATCAACACGAGTTTCAACGTACGGGGCGAACCGATTGTCGGATCGCCGGAGGACGCCTTCCGCTGTTTCATGAACACGGAGATGGACGTGCTGGTCCTTGAGGACTGCGTTCTGTACAAGACCGAGATGCCCGCGCGGTCGGAGGCGGACCGCGCGCGGTACCGGGAATCCTTCAGCCTTGACTGATATGGGAGCGGCATGATCAATCCCTTTGCGGAAGTGAACTGGAAGCCGGGCCGGCCCGAGATGCGCCGGTTTGCGCGTTCCCTGATGATTGGTGGCGCCGTGCTGGCCGCGGGGTGCTGGGCGGTGTCCCGTCTGTTTCCCGCGGCGGCGCATCACACGGGGACCTGGCTGGCGGTCTTCGGGGTGATCGCGGCGGCCGGGGTTGGCGCGCGGTTGCTGCCGGGCGTGTTCCGGCCGCTCTATTTTTTCTGGTACGGCGTGTCGTGCTGCATTGGTTTTGTGGTTTCGAACGTCATCCTGGCGGTTTTTTTCTACGGCTTGTTCACCCCGGTCGGCTTGTTGCGGCAGTGGTTCGGGAGCGACCCGCTCCAGTTGCGGGCGCGCAAGAGCCCGAGCATGTTCAGGGACCATCCGGGGCGGCCGGAGTTGCGGCGGTATTTTCGGCAGTATTAACGGACACCCAACGGAGAATGTTCATGAGCGAACAAGGCAAGGAAAAGGGAAGCGGGCTGAAGGATCTGGCGACGGACTCAAGCCTGGTGCGGGAGATGTTGGAGTTTCTCAGGCACAACAAGAAGTTCTGGCTCCTGCCGATCCTGATCGTGCTGGGCCTTTTGGGCCTGCTGATTTTTCTTGGTGGGACGGCGGCGGCGCCGTTCATCTACACGCTGTTTTGACGGTATTGGCCGCGCGGATCACGCCCAGCGGCTCTCGACGGAGCGAGTGCCGCGGGGACCGGCTGGACGGCGCTCCGGGAGCGCTCAGGGCCACCAAGGTTCGCTTGTACGGAGAAGGCGGGCAAGGCGTTCGTTCCAAGGCCGGTAGTGCGTCCGCAATTCGTTTTCCACCGCCGGGTCCAGTCCGGCGTAGCCGCCTCCGCTGTTGTGTGCCTCGAACTCCGGCAGCGGAGCATCGGGCAGGTTGAGGAACCGTGTGGTTTGGAGATAGACCTCTTCCGGCTTGGAAAAAAGGTCTTCGGAACGGAGAACGAGTATCTGCCTGGCGGAAAAATGTTGGTACCAGCGGTCGAGTTGTTCGGCGTAATAACCGCCCGCGCGATAGGCGAAATGCTCCAGATTGGTGGCGACGTACGCGGGATTGGCGGTGAGCTGCGCCAGCTCGGGGGCCGTTCGGGCGGGTTCCGCGTCCAGGGCTTCCCGGAACGAAAGCGTTTCCCGGCCCCGCCGGGCGTTGTGCTGGTAGTGCGAATAGGCGCGCACCGCGGGATCGCGGAGCAGGGCAATGATCCTGGCGTGGGGCACGGTTCGCGCGGCGCGTTCCGCGGCGAGGGGATGGAACAGGTAATTGGCCGTGCCTTCTCCGGTGGAACAGGCGCCATGTTTGTGCCGGCAATGCCAAGCGGAAACCCTGAGAGGAAAGTGGGCGCGATACCACGACAGCCCCAGGTGCATGCGCCGGTTGAAGTAGTGGATGCCTTTCCGCGCCGGCAGGACGGCGGGATGGTCCCGGAGGTACCGGTAGAGGGAGTTGGTCCCACCTTTCTGGGTTCCGATGATGAGAAAATCCGGTAAAACGCGAAACGGGCTAAGGATTTGTTCAACCGGGCCAAACGGGTGGGGTGTTTTGTGCGCGACGAACGTCCGGGGGTCCATGACTGTTTCGGTTTGCCGCCTCCTCCCCTTCCGTCAAGCGCGGTTTTTGACCGGTTGACCGTGGCCGGTTGCCAAGGGGGCGCCGGGCTTGACCCGCGACGGCGATTCTGGCACTTGTTGGGTTTGGCTATGTATCTTCCCGGAATCATGTCGCGGCCCCATGGCCCCAGGGAGCTTTGCGGACGGATGCGGCATGAGGTTTTGGGAGGACTGCGATGCCAGGCGTGAACAGGAGTGCGGGGCTTGCGTGATTTTCGAAAGCGGGTTAGGCGCGGGCTGTCCGAAGCCGTGTTGCGCGCCCCTGGATGGATTTCCGGGCGCGGTTGGGACTCCCTGGTGGTCGAGTGGCTGTTGCGGTCCGTCCAAGCGCACCCCAATGACAGAACGGAGCCGGGCGTGCTGTGCTTGGACCGCCAGAACTTCACGCGGGACATCGGCGAACTGCGCGCGCGGACACGGCTGAACTGGCATGCGCTGCGGCACAAGCTGCTGGGAATCGTGCAGATGCCGTGGACACCAGAACGCGCGCAGCGGCAGATGTATTACTGGGGGGAGGGGGGCGAGGACATTGCGCGCGCGCGGGACCGGGCGGCGGGCATCTTTGAGCGGTTTCTGGCCGGGGCGAAACAACGGTTCGGGGTGGACGCGGTGCTTTCGGCAAACTGCGATTATTGGCAGGACGAGGCGATGCGAATGGCGGGCCGGAACCTTGGAATCCCGTTCCTCGTGTTGTCGAGGGAACATTACATCACCTCCGCGAAAATGGCGGAGCGGGTCCGCCGCTACCGGGAATCCGGCTTCCGTTTCACGGGAACGGCAGTCGCCGTGTTCGGTCCGGCGACCCGGGCGACGATGTTGGATGCCGGCGTTTGCGATCCCGGGCGGGTTGTGCTTACGGGGGCGCCGCGGTTGGACGCATGGCGCGGGAATCCTGCTGCATCGGGAGAAGGGGTGTTGTTGTTTTCGTTCTGCCGGGTCCAATACGGCGCACCGGAGTGCGCGGGGGAGACGTTGGAGGTCTTGAACGCCCTGGGGAGGGAAGGGATGCGGGTCACCGTGAAGTGCAAGAACGAGGAGGACCGGGGCTTGGTGCTCGCGAGGTTGGGGGGGAAGGCGGACGGTGCGCGGCTGACGTTGGGGCACCCGGTTGAGTCGCTGATCCAAGGCGCGCGGGTAGTGGTGGGATACAATTCGCTGGCGATCCTGGAGGCGCTGTTGAGTGGTGCGGAAGTTGTGGTCCCCTCCTGGGGAGATGCGGCTTTGCGTCCTGCTGAACGGATGCTGGACCCGGACAATCCAGCCTGCCGGGGAGTGGTTCACTTCGCGGAGAGTCCGGACGCCCTCGCCCAAATGGTGCGGAAATTGGCGGGCCGGGTTGCCGGGCCGGCGGGGCGGGAACGGCGGATGGAGTTGTTCCGGCAGTACTGCCATTATCCGGCGGACACAACATGTTCGGAGGAGGTGGAGGCGTTTGTACGCCGCTTTGCCCGCCCGTGAATGCCTGGTGATTTGACCTTGCCCGGCAATCCGCGCGAGGTTTACAGTGGCACGGATGGAGGCATTTTGGGTCCGTATTGGCGCGAGGGTCTTGGCATTCTTGCAAAGCGTACGGCTTCGCCGGCGCCCGGCGCTGCGGGACGCGCTGCTGTGGAGCTTGCCGGCCTTGGGACTTGGGCTGGCGGTCCGTGCGGTGCTGGCCTGGGTGTTTCCCTTCGCGTGGTGCGGTTCGGATTCCTTCTCGTACTGGGAGTTCCCGGCAAGCGTGCTCTACGGGGACGAGTGGAAGTTTACGGGCAAACGCCGCTGGCTCTACCCGATCCTGCTGCTGAACTTGAGCGTGCTGCCGGGGCGGACGCTGGTGTGGCTGATGGTGTTCCAAAAAGCGGCGGGCTTGCTGTCAATACCCGCGTTGGGCTACGCCATCCGGAAGCTTTGCCCGGGGTGGCAGTGGGTGATCGTTCCGGCGACATGCCTGTTCGCGGTGGCGCCGATGATTCTGGATTCGGAGATTCATGGGTCGAGTACGGCATTGTTGGTTCCGTGTGGGGCACTGGCCCTGGCGGGGTGGGCGGCGTGGGTGGACGAATGCCGGCGGGGCGGAGGCCGGGATATGGCATGGGGGTTCCTGGTTCCACTGGCAATGGGGGCGTTGACCCGGCCGATTTTTCAGTTTCTTGGGCCGGGTCTTGCGGTTGGCATGCTGGCCTGCGGCTGGTGGCGCCGCCTGCGGCCACGGCATTGGGTGTTCGCTGCGGCGGTGGCGGTACTGGCCCGGACGGCAGGATCGGAGGGGACCGCGATGTACCACATGATCAACTCGACCTTCCCCCTGATCCGGCTGGACACGCCGCTCCACGCTGAGCTAAAGGCGGAGGCGGCGCCGCTGGTCCGGCGGGCGCGGGAGCGGATCGACGTGGCATACTTGGGGGACGAGGAGCGGAATTTTCTGGGCAAGCCGCAGAAGCAGGCCCGGTATCCCGCCTGGCGGGCGCTCGGAAAGAAGGGCAGGCAAGAGCAGTACCGCGTCTATAAGGAGCTTTGCCGGGAGGCCGTGCTGGCGGCGCCACACCTGTACCTGTACCTGGCGGCGCAGCGGACGCTCGCTTGCCTGACGTCCGGCATGGAGGCGGACAAGTTATGGGGCAACCGCCGCGATCCGGCCAAATTCGTCGGCCATTACCAGACGGGGCTGGACGACGACGGGATACGGCGGCGGATGCTGGAGCATCTCTACCGGCCGGGGCCTGGTCTTCCAATGCTGCCGGCGGAAGACGCGCTCCTGCGATATTATGGGGGCTTTGGGTCCAGCGTCCTCGAGCCGGCGCGCGGCGCGTCGGTATTCCTGGGGGACAAGCTGCGGCTGGTGGGTCCGCGGGATGCCGCGACGCGGCCCGTGAAGCTGTGGGAGTTCCGGCCCACAGGAGCGGGCTGGTTGGTCCTGGCTGGACTCGTGATTTGTTTTGCCAGGCGCGACCGTGCGGCGCTTGTGCCTTGGGCCGCGGCTGTTCTGGGTTTCCTGGCCACGGCATTCCTGATTGCCTCGGAGATTCGGGAGCGGCAGCTGACACCGCTCATCGTCCCGTGCTTCTGGCTCGCCTCAATGGCGGCGGGGGCGATGACGGCGGGAATCTCGTGTGTGGCGGCCCGATTTTTGCGCGGCAAGAAAGCTGCGCCATGACGATCTTGGTCACTGGCATGCCGAAATCCGGCACCACGGCCCTGCTCCAGGCGGTGTCCCGCGGCCTGCCGGGGGCGCGCGTGGAAACCGGCCGCAGGCCGGTGCCGAATCCCGGCCGCGGCGCCGGCGGGATCGTGTGGAAGGCGACATTCTCGGCGGCCAAGGGGCGCGGGGTACGGGAGTTCGAGCAGTGCAGCACGGGCGTTGGCTGGGACCGGCGCATCTGGATCCTGCGGGATCCCCGGGACGTCGCGATCAGCACGCTGCTGTTCTTTTGGAATCGCGGCGCGTCGGAAGAGCCGGAACGGTTTGCGCGGCAACTGGCGATGATCCAGGCGAAGGAGAAGGATCCGGCGTCCTGCTCGATGCTGGAAATCTGGAGGCACGGTTTTTCGAGGGAGGCGGCGGAAGTCACCGTGGAGACCGTTGTCGCCCAGGAGCGGGAACGCTACGATGCGGCCACGGGATTCATCAAGGCGCACCGGGACGCATGGTTTTTCTTTGCGTACGATGATCTGGTGGAGGGCCGGTTCGATGCGTTGAGCCGGTATCTTGGCTTCGAAGTGGCGGCGGTGGACGCCGACGCCTCCCATCGCACGGCGAAGGTGATGCGGCGGGGTGGGTCCGGTGATTGGCGGCACTGGTTCACGCCGTTTGATGTCAAGCGGCTGGAAGGGGTGTACGCGCCCTTCTTGAAGGCCGCCCAATTGGATGCGGAAGACTGGCGGCTTGAGGCGCAGCCGGTCCTGGACCCCGCGTACGGGTCGGCGCACCTGCTGGCGTTGCGGGATCGGGAGCGTCTGCGCGGGGAGACCTCCGGTTGATCGCGGCGGGCTGCTCACGGAGCTTTTTGTTTGCGGAGTCCGGCGGGTGCCCTTAACAGTCTCGACGTGCCAACCGAACACGGGAACGACACGGGGCCTGCGGCGATGATTCGCCCTGGCGATCCGCCGGCCGGCGCAGCCGTGGTCGTGGTGGGCGGGGGTCCGGCCGGGCTGGCGGCGGCCTATCGCCTGGCGGCGGCCGGACGCAAGGTTCGGCTGGTCGAGCAGGCGCCGGAATTTGGCGGGTTGGCGCGGACGATCTCGTGGCCGTCGCGGTCGGTGCCGGGTTTGGAGTGGCGGGCGGACATTGGCGTGCACCGGCTGCACCACGCGACCGCGCCGGAGGTGTTGGCGGACCTGCGCGCGATGCTGGGGGCGGATCTTCTCACGCGTCCAAGGGCGGGGCTGATTTTTCTGGAGGGCCGCGAGATACGGTACCCGTTCAGCATCGGCGGGGTGCTGAAGGGGCTTGCGCCGGCGACGGCGTGGCATTGCGGGTGGGACGCCATGCAGGCCGCCCTTCGTCCGCGCCGGGGCGGGCCGCCCGAATCGTACAGCGGCGTGGTGGAGGCCAGGTTTGGGAAGGCGCTGAACCGGATCTTTTACGCGCCGTACGCGCGGAAGGTCTGGGGTCTTGACCCAACGGAACTGTCGGCGGTGCAGGCGGCGAAGCGGATCAAGACGGGGGGCATCGGCAGTTTGTTGTTGAAGGCGTTCGGCGCGCGGACACCGAAGTTCTACTATTATCCGCGGCAGGGGTATGGGCAGATGGCGGCGGCGTACGAGCGGGCGCTGCGCGGGATGCCGGTATGCAAGCTCCAGGAATCCACGACCGTCGCGGAGGTGAAGATCCGGGGTGGCCGGGTGGGGCCGGTGGTGCTCCGGTCCCGCGACGGCGCGGAGGAGGAGGTGCCGTGCTCGGACCTGTTGTGGACCGGGTCCATGGAGTCGCTCGGGGCGGTGCTGCCGGGGGATGCGGCGCCGGTGCCGGAGGCGCGGCTGGACTGGCGGGCGGGGCACATCCTGTATGTGGGGTTGGACACGCCGTCGGTGGGCGCCGCGGACGCGTATTACTTCCCGACGACGGACGTGCCGTTCAACCGGGTATCGGACCAGAAAAAGTTCAGCGCCTCGCTGGTGCCTGGGGACAAGACGTTGTTGTGCCTGGATTTCACGGATGCGCACGGGGCGCGGCGGTCCGCGGAGGAGTTGTTTGCGATGGCGCAACCGCACATGGAACGCCACGGTCTGCTGAAGGGGCGCGTGCTGGACATCCACGCGGTGTCGGCAGATTACGTGTACCCGATTTACCGAAGGGGCTACGAGGCGGATGTGGCACGGCGCCGGGACTGGGCTCGGGCGCTTGCAAACCTCTGGATATTCGGGCGGCAGGGCCTGTTTTTGCACAACAACATCCACCACTCGCTCGAGATGGGATATCGCGTGGCGCGGCGGGTGGCGGAAGGCGGCGACCGGGTGGCGTGGGAGCGGGACTTGGACGAGTTCGACACGTTCCAAGTCGAGGACTAGCGGATGCGCGCGCGAGAGACTGCCGGGGGCGGGGACGCCCCCGCCGAGGAGGCCGGTCCGGCATATCCGGGTGGGCCGTCCGGGCGCGCCTCGACAACGTGCCCGTTTGCGGACTGGCGCTCGACTCTTGTGCTGTGTCTGCCGGCGCTGGTGGTGGCGGTGGGGCTGCGGATCATCCTGATGCAGGGCTTGCCGTGGGCGGTGTTCGATTACGACACCCACGATTTCCTGGCAACGGCCGATGCGTGGTGGGCAAGAGGGGAATACGAGATCCACCGCAAGAAGGTGCCGGTTGTTCCGGTTGAACTGATGGTCCTGACGGCCGCGCCGGTTCCGGCCTTGCGGACGTGGCCGTGCCTTCAGCACGGCGCGGGGATATTGGTGGTGCTGGTTTTCGGGTTTCTGTCCCGGGCATGGTTCGCGCGCTGGCGGATCGCGGCGCCGGTGGTGGCGATGGGTGTGGCGGTGAACCCGTTCCTTCTCGTGAGCGAGCACACGGTCCTGGCGGAATGCCAATTCATCCTTGGGACCGGCACCGCGGTGCTGGCGGGTGCTTGGTACCTGGCGGCGCCGTCGTGGTGGCGGTGGGGCGCCCTGGCTGCGGCCTGTTTGTTTGCGGCGGGCGTGCGGCCGGAGGGCAAGTTCCTCTTCATTCTGCCCGTGGCCTGCGCAATGGCGGGTGGTGAAGCGGTCAGGGGCGGGCGGATGGCCGTGGCGGCCGCGGGGGTTGCGCTTGGCGGGGTGATGTGGCCGGTATTTTCGACGTCGCAGACCGGTGTGATGCCACTGACCTCGGTCGTGCATTGGGTTCCGGATACGGTCCCGCAGGCACCGGGGATCGAGCCGTGGCTGCTGCCGATTCGGGACGATGTGCGCGCCCGTTTTGGCGGTGGGCCAACGCTGGAATCGACCGCAACGCGGAAGCGGCTGGGCAGCGCGATTGCGGAGTACCTGAAGGCCCACCCGGACCGGGGCAGATGGCGCTCGGATCGCGACGTCAACCGGGTTGCCAAGGAGATCGCGGGGCCCGTGCTGGCCCGGAATCTGTTACGGCTTCCAGCGCTGGCGCTGCGCAAGCTGGCGTTGACGTTGCGGGGGGCGCCGGTGCGCTCGTTCACCGAGGACGAAGTCGGCCGGGAGATTTCCATGTCCATGGCGCGGAACGTGGATCGAATGAAGCGGCTTGGCGTCCGGCTGGCAGGTCGGCCCCTGGAGTCGGAAGAAGCGATCCGGGGGTTTGTGGCTGCGGCATACCGCGGGGAGCGGGTCGGATGGTTCAACGCCTGGTTTCAGGCCTGGCAAAGGGTGGTGGCGTGGCCGTTGGAGGAGGTGGCGGACAAACGCGCCGCGCGCCCGTTCACGGTCTCGGCGTTTCTTGTGGTGGCCTGCGTGGGCGTGGCGGTTGCCGTTGCGCGTGGCGGGGGGCACCGGCGCAGCCTTGGGCTCGCCGCGTTGGTTCTCGCGGGGTTGACCGGGGCGGTTTATACGATTGGCGGGATCGAGGGGCGTTTCCGGGTCGTGTTGGAACCTTTCCTCATGATCGGCGTTTGCCTGGCGGTCGAGGCCATGGTTGCTCCGGTGGCTGAGAGAATGGGGCGGCGCGCGGACGGTGCTTGACCAGGGGCTTCCGGGATGGGATAGGTGGTCGGGTGTTGGCGCGGGCACGGGGCCGCGCGGGGCGGACGGAATCTTGGAAGGAAAATGAGATGAACCGGTTGAAGAGCATTGTGGTGCCGCTGGCGGCTTTGCCGGCGCGCGCGTGGGCGGAAATGTTGGCGGTCATGGCACGGCGCGACCTGCACGTGGCGTTGTGGCTGTGTGTGCCCGGGCTTGTTCTCGCGGCGCTGGTCCGGTTCTGGCTTTGCTGGAACATCCCGTGCGCGACATTTTTGAGCGACACGCGGAACTTCGTATCCGCCGCTGAGGTGATCGGAGATGCGCCGTGGAAAGTGGTGGGTGGTTCCCGGACCTTTTTGATGTCGGCGCTTTACGCAATTCCGCTCGCGTTGGACCAACCCGTGCTGCCATGGGCTCCGTGGGGCGCGCATGCCGTAGGGCTGTTGATGGTGCTGGCGTCGGGCCTGCTGTGCTTCGGATGGTTCCGGTTCTGGCGGTTCCTGATAATGCCGGTGACCGCGCTGGTGGCGGTGAACCCGGTGATGCTGTCCTGGGAGCACATGGCGCTTCCCGAGACGTTGTACGTCACGGCGGTCCTGTGGGTGGCGGTGGCGGTGGCGCTGTTCGTCAAGCGTCCCGGTGTGTTCTCGTTCGGGGGGGTTTTGTCCGCAGTGTTCCTGGCGGCCGGGGCGCGGCAGGAGGGCTTCCTGCTGCTTGGGGCCGCCGCGCTTGCGGTGGCGGCGGCGTTTTGGAGGGCACCCGTGCGGCTGGTCCGCTATGGCTGCGTCTGGGCGGCGTTCGCGGCGGGAACATCCATGCTTTCCGCGACCTCCCAGGGGGGGCAGATGTTGCTGGCCTCGATGATCCACATGGCGCCAGAACGGTTGAAGTCGGCCCCGGATTTTTCCGGGCGCGCGGTTGCGTTGCGGGAGTTGTTCCGGCCGCAATGGCCGCTTTATCCCGATGAGCACAACAAGTCGCGGCGCGTGATTCTCGGGGAGGTGAAATCCTTCCTGATGAGCGAGCGGGGCATGGACGAGAGGGCGGCAAGGCGGGAGAACAACAGCTTTTGCAAACGGGTGGGGATCGAGATCGCACTGAGGAACCTGCCCGCGCTTCCGCCGATGGTGGCCAACAAGTTTCTTGCGACCCACACCGAACGTCCGGCCCATGAGTTTGATTCATTCGCTCCGGGCGTCGTGAAACAGATGTTTGGCGCTCCGGGCAACAAGGAGTTCCCGTTCATGAAGCGGCTGTTCGGGATAGAGACGGCCGACAGCGAGGCGTTCCGCGTGGCGTGCGAGACGCGGTTTTACCGGGCCGCGACCCACCGCGGGCTGAACGCATTCCAGCAGCGATGGATACGGCTCACGCGGCAGCAGCCGGCGGATGAGGAGATTCCCAAGCTCGGCCCGCCAGACCACACGCAGCCGCTTCCGCGCCTTCCGTGGATTTACGCGGCGGCGCTGGCCGGGTTTTGCCTGTGCCTTCTCGTGGACACGCGCGCCCGGACCGCAATGGCCGTGTGGCTCATGGCGTCTTTCGGCCTCTGGTTTGCGATCACGATTGTGGGCAGCCTGCGGGCAAGGTACCGGCTGGTGTGGGAGCCGCAGTGGATCCTGGGGCTGGCTGCGCTGGCAAATGGAATCGCCGTGGCAGCGATTCTGGCGCGGGGCGCGTGGCGCCGTCTGCGATCCGCCCGTTCCTGATCGCGGGGCCGGTTGGGGGTTCAGGCGCTGGCCGGTTCGGCGGCGGGGTTGCGGCGGCAGACGCGAAGCGCCGCGCACACCAGCAGGCGCCATGCTGTGGCCAGCGCGCCGGTCATGACCCAGAACATGACCGGCGTCAGGGGCAGAAGATAGCGGTCCATGGGCCTTCCCACGGTGCAAAGCACCAGAAGACTCACAAACCAGACGGCGCCGAGTCCGGCGTAGAGTATCCGGTTGCGCCGCCGCGATAGGAAGATCAGCACGGGCAGCAACAGCGAGGTGGTCAGGACGGGGGAGCGGTTCTTGCCAAAGGGCAGGCCCCACTCGAACAGCGGCGAGTTGAGCGTTCTCTTGTAAAATGGCCGGAAATCCGAATCGGCCGCCTCGCGCAAACGGCGGCCCATCCCGGCGGCATCCAGGCGGGGTCCCAGTTGGTGGTTCTTCGATTCCACGGCTTCGGCGGCATTCACGAGTTCGCCTCGCTTGGGGACTTTGCAGGCAAAGCCCGTCCGGGTATGGAGCGTACTCCAATCGCGGGCGATTTGGGCGAGAAATTCCCGCGGATGGGCAAGGATCGCCTCAAAGGCCAGCCGGCCGCACACCCGCTCAACCTCGGCGGGACTTGGCAGCAATTTCCGCAGTTTGGGAACGGCCGTGTCGTTCAGGATCAGGTTATTGTCCGTTTCCGGCAGCATCCGATAGTCCAGGATATCCTGGCGGATCGCGGATTTCAGGGCTGGCTCAATGCCTTGATCCAGCACGGTCCACTGGGCGGTGCGTCCGAACAAGAGGATGCCGAACTGGGGAGCGCGTGGTTCGGGGGGATTTTCCGCGGCCCGCAGGATGGCGCCCGCCGCGAGCACAAGCGCCAGGCCGGCCGTGAACCATGCGATGGCCGGGACCGAGCGGCGCCGGGGAAGGGCGGCCGCGGCGGTGGCGATGGCGACAAGCGGGAAGAAGGAGAACACGCCCTTGACCAGATGCGCCAGGCCGGTCGACGCCCCGCACAGCGCCCACGGCCACCGGGCGGGGCGCAGGACGCCCACGATCCAGAGGGCCAGCACGCCGGTGGCGGCCGCGGCGAGCACGGTTTCGTTCCGGACCATGTGCTCGTAAAAAGCGGTCTGGTTGTAGGTCGCCAGGCTCATGCCGCCGAGCAGCACAGCCGGCCACGCAGCGCGACGGAACCAAATCCAGGCGATCGCGCAGCACGCCGCGATGCCTAGGACGCCGAGAGCGTGCTGGGCGAGGATGACGCCATGGAAGCCACCCCCGCCCTTGAGGAAGGCCGCGATCAGGAGGGAGTACACCGGGCCCCGCTTCGATTCGATCCGCAGGAGGCCCTTGTAGGCCAGCTTCGCGGCGGGACCCACGTAGCTCATCGCGTCGGACGACCAGATTGCGGTGGGGACCAGGTCGTTCAGCATGGTCCGCGTGTGAATGGCCTCGGCAAGGATCCATCCCAGGAGAAGCACGGCGAACCAGCGCGGCGGTTTCGCGATCAGGGCCAGGATTCCAAGGAGGCGCGCGCTCTTCCGTCGCCGCGATGGCGTCGCCTCGGGGTCCGCTGGAGGCTTCGCCACGGGAAAGTGTACCGCCAAGCAGCGCGGCGGCAAGGAGAATTCTTGGGGGCGGCGGCGGCCGGGAAACGTCGGGAGTTTGTGCTGTGCGCGGCGCGGAGAGTGGCTACGGATAGGGCGGATATGGCTTTAAGACGATCTGGCAGCCGGGCCGCAGCGGGCTTGGGCGAGGGAAGGCGCGCGTGAGCGGCGGGATGACGCAGTCCGGGGCGGATAGCCGTGACCGGGGTGGGATTGCCTGGCGGGTTGGGATTCCTGGGCTGATCGCAGCCGCGGCCTGCCTGGCTCTTCAGGCATACCGCCAGGCGCCGATGCTTGGGGACGACATCAGCTACTACGGTTATGCGTTGCAGGGGGTGCGCCCGCAGGAGGGAGATGGGCTCTCGGCCGGCTTTCATTTTCTGCGGTGGACGGTCTGGGGTCCGATCTGGCTTTTCATGAAGGTATTCGGGCCGGGCCAAGCGGCCTACACGTTTCTGCCGTCCGCCTGCCTCGGAGTGGCGTGCGCGCTGGTTTTTGTGATCGGCCGGAGCCTGCGCGGAGCTGGGTTCGGGATTTTGGCGGCCGCAGTCTTGTTTTTCCACCCGCTGATCAACGACTTGGTGGCCAGGCCCATGCCCGACATCGTGGAGGGCGTGCTGGCCTTGGGAGGCTTGGCGGTCCTGGGTGTGCGTGCGGGTTGGTGGGGTCGGCGGCTCGGCGCCGCCTGGCGGAGTGCCTGGGTATCCGGCTGCCTCTTGGGGATGCTCGCGTTCCTCAGCTGGGTGAACCGGCCCACGGGCCTGATCTGGGTGATCGCCGCCGCCATCCTTTCGTGCATCCGACCGCGGCGCATGCTGCCGGCGCTGGCGGTGGCGGGGCTGGTTTTCGCGGCGGGCTGTCTGGTGGAGGCGCTGGTGTACCGGCAGTTGTTCGGAGATTTTGCGCACCGGATCACAGCGAACCTGAGAGCGACGGGTCGTAAGGGAACCGACCCGGTGGCGCTCTGGTGGCTCCCGTTCCGCTTCCTGGATTCGCTGGCGGCGGGCGGCCTGGCCAAGGGGTTTCTCTTTGTGGCCAGCGTTTGGGGAAGCTCTGTGCTGTGGCGGCGGGACGGCGTCGCCGGTCGGAACCTGGTGGCGTGGTGGGTGCTCTTATACCTGGGGATCTCATGCGCGTTCCAGTCGTTGTTCCCGCTGAGGCCCATGGTGCGCGAGGGGGAGCGGTTCATCGCGAACCTTGCATTTCCGATGAGCCTGTGCGCCGCCGCGGGGCTTGCGGCCGCGTGGGAATGGGCGCGGCCGCGGTTGGGTTCGCGGTTCGGGGCGCACCCGGCGCCTTGGGCGGCCGCGGCGATCGCGATCCTCGCCTTGGCCTCGGGCCGGCCGGTCCGGGAATCGACCTACGTTCCCATACTTGACCGATGGATCCGCGGGGCGGGCGATGTGATGATCATGGACGAGGATGGATCCCAGGCGGCGTGGGTGGTGAACCCGGGCGAGATGGCGAAGCGCCGGGTGATCCGGGTGGGGCGCCGCGAAATCATCAGAGACCCCGAATGCCTGGATCCCGCCCGGCTGGGCCCGGCCCGGGACTACATCACCACCCGCAACCGGGTGAAAGTTTCCCTGCGGAAGACGGTGGAATCGAAGGAGCCGGTGGACACGGCGAGGTTGTCCCGGGACCTTTTTATGCCTGGCTCGAGGTGGTTGCTGGCCGACGTGGCATGGGGCCGGGAAAAGCTCGACGATGAAGCTGCCGTTCTGGGCTCCGGACGGGATGCGGACTCCGTGATGTTCCTGAAGTTCCGGCGGATTGCGGCGGGCGCGGAGCGGGCATGGGCTCCGATGCTGGGGAGGATCGGGGCGTGGACGTGGCAGACTGACGATCCCCCGCGGGGGCGGCTGGAGCGGGGTCCGGAGGATGCGCTGCGCTTCGAGCGGAGCGGGGAGGGGCAGGCGCTGTTCCTTGGGCCGGATTTTGAGATTCCAGAAGCATGGCGCGGAAGGGTGATCGAAACGCGGATCAAGGTGAGGTCCGCGACCGCCGAGCCGCTGGACTTGTTCTTCCTGCCGATCCTGGCGTCCGGGAAAGCCGGCCGCGTCCAGATCCAGCGGCAGGTGGCGGGTCCGGAGCCATTCCACGATTTTGGCGGTGCCGCGATCCCGTCGGATGCGGTCAAGGGGCGCGTGATGGTTGGCGTGCGGTCCGCGTGCTCCGGGTTTGATGTCCTGGATGTCCAGGTGGCCCGGTCCGGCAAGGCGTGGGACGCCGGACCCCGCTGAGCCGGGCAGGGCCGGATTTGCGCACTTGGGGCTTTTCTCCGGGGCGGACAGCGTCCAAGGTCACGCTGATGGCGGAGTCCGGACCAGCCCGTGGAAAGTCTGACAGCCTGCGATGGAGATTTTTTTTCTTTGGAGTGGGCGGCGTGTGGAGTTACTCGCTGAACGTCGCGATTTTCGATTTCCTCACGATGGGGCTTCATTGGCCCAAGGTGCTGGTGCGCTGGTGGGGGCTGAGCCCCGTGATCTTGCCGGGGTTCGGGCTCCCGGTGCCGGTGGCGTATGCGATCAGCCTGGGCGCCATTACGATGCTTGCGTTCCTCTGGAATTTCCACGTCAACTTCCGCACGCCCGATACATGGCACGATTGCGCGAAGCGTTACGGGGGGTCCGTGGCCATCTGCACGATGGCCAATTACACCGTCGTGCAAACCCTCCTGGCCTTGTTCCCCGGCCGCGAGAAGATCATGATCCTGCTCGGAATGGGCACGGCGGCGATGTTCAAGTTCCTGCTGTACCACTTCTGGGTGTTCCCGCGCTCGAAGACGAAGAACCCGGCGGCGCTCCGGAGCTAGCCGGAATGGCCGCGGGCCGTGCCGTGGGCGTTCCGCCGCCGCGCCCGGATCGCGTCCAAGCCCATGAGGCAAGCGCGGGTCCGCGGACGCACAACGCGGCGACGGGCCAGGCAAGGGCCAGGAACATCACCGGGGCCAGCGGCACGACGTAGCGGTTCATGGGGCGTCCGACCGTGGAGAACAGAACGATGCTGAAGAACCAGAAGGCCGCCAGCGCGATCCAGAGCGCCCGTGAGGCCCCCCCCGCGAAACAGGCGAGAGCGGCCGCGATCACGCTGGCCGCCGCCATCGGCGGAAAAAGCCGGAACAACCACGCGCGGGCGGATTGGGAATGAAACCGCGCAAAGTTCTCCGCCGACCCGTGATCCCGCAGGCGGCGGACTGTCGCGTCACGGTCCAGAATCGCCGGGGGTTGCGGCTGGGATTCCATCTCCTCCACCAAGTCCCGGATATCCCCTACCGACGGCATCCGTTTGCGGTAACCGGTGCGAAGGATGAGCTGTTTGCCCTCACTCCATGCCTGCGCCGCCATTCCGCCAGGATTGGAACGGACCGCCTCAAACGCCAGTTCCCGGCAAACGCGGTCGACGGGAGGATAAGCCGCGGAGTGTTCCCGCAGATATTGCTCGATACGGGGGACGATGAGCCGCTTGATGACAATATTGTTGTCGAGCTTGGTGCGGGCCTTTTCCCGGTAGGCCTCCACCGCCGGGCGGATTGCGGACTTGAGTTCGGGATAAATCCCGCCGTCGAGCACCGTCCACTGGGCGACTCGCCCGTAGAACTGGATTCCGGCATAGGGCGCACTCACAAACCCGCCGGCACCGGCCCGCGCCAGAATCCGCGGGACTGCCACCGCGGTGAGGAAGACCCCGAGAAACGCCCCGGCAAGGATCGCCGCGCCGCGCCACGAGTCACGGCGCCTCCAGGCGAGCACGGCCGCCGCCGCCAGGGGCAGGGGACCCAGTATCCCCTTCGTGACTTGGGCCAGCGCAAAGCCGGCGCCGGATACCAACGCGGGGACGAGGCGGGCGGACTTCACCGCGGCGCAGAATCCGAGGATTCCCGCCGCCATGAAAAAGTGGATCAGCGCCTCGTTGCGGACCAGATGCTCAAGGTAAATAATGACATCGAAATAACCGAGCGCCATGCCGCAAAGCGCCACCGCGGGCAGCGCCGCGCGCCCGAACCACAGGCGCACGGCCGCGCATGACATGAGCACGGAGGCCACCCCGAGCCCGTGCTGAACGAAAACCAGGGTGTTGAGGTTGCCGCCCGCCTTCAGCACCGCCGCGATCAACATGGGGTAGGTGAAGCCGCGGCGCGTCGCGGCGTCAAACCGCCCATCCTGGAGGAAATCAAGCGCCGGGCCCAGATAGGACATTGAGTCGCTTGACCAGAGATAGGTCGGCACGACGTCCCACAGCACCCAGCGGGCATGGACTGCCGCGGCGGCGATTCCGGCAAAAACCAGGAAGTCCCAGACGGGCAACGGAATCCGGCGAAAGAATTCCCATCGGCGCCGGGGCGTTTCATCGGAGGCGGCCATCGGGTGCGTCATGCCGGACCTTCCCTCAAACGCCCTGGGTCAGGCAAGCCCGAATCCCCGCCGGGTGGCGGGTCTCCGCCGTGCGGATCGGCGAGCATCCCCCGAAACCGTTCCATCCCCGCGCGCTCCCGCGGCCCCAGTTCGTAGCAAATGTGATCGCGCAGGTAACGCAGCTCCTCCTCCGTCGCCGCGTGCGCTTCCAGCCTCGAACACCCCCGCGCCGCCGCCCCCCGCAACAACGCCCCCAAAGGCCGCGGATCGGGATACCCCCCCCGAATCGCCCACACCGCAAACACAAACGGCAACCCCTGCCACGCCACCCACGCCTCCGCCAAATCCAACACCACCGCGCCCATATGCGCCTTCCGAAACTCCAGCGCGCGGTCCCCTATCCGCAGTTGCGCATCCGCCTCCGACCCGTCGGACCGTACGTCGATCTCCCGCCCCTCCCGCTTCTCCAGAATCAACCGCGCCAGCGCCACCGACGTCCGCGACGCCGCGTCCACCGCGAGAGAGCGCACTTCCCGCAAGGGCCGCCGCAGCTCCAGCAGCACCGACAGCACCGGACCGCGCGCGGCGATCGCCACCCCCTCCACAACATGCAGGTTCGGCGTTTCAAAAACCTCCACGACCGGCAGCAACGCCGCGTCCAGCTCCCCGGCCCTGAGCGCCGGCCCCAGTTGCGACGGCGGCATCAACACCACGTTCTCCAGGCCGTCCACCAGCGGCCGCCCGTTGAGGAACGGCACCGATCCGATCCGCGCGGCGCTCACAGCGGCCCGCCCGCCCCGCCCGCCCCTCCATCGCAGCCGGAAATCACGCGGTAATGGCTGTCCCGCTGCGCCGGCTCGCGTCCCGCCTCGCGAATGAGCCGCTCCAACCGCGCGACCGTGGCCGCCTGCGGCGTGTCCGCGCCGGCCATGTGGAAAATGCGCTCCTCCATGATCGTCCCGTGCAGGTCGTCGGCCCCGTACCCCAGCGCCGTCTGCGCCAGCGGCAGCCCCAGCCCAATCCAATAGGCCGTCACATGCGGAATATTATCCAGGACCACGCGGCTCACCGCGAGGTTGCGCAGGTCCTCCAGCGCGGAGCATCGCGGCAGGTGCGACAGCGCATTGTCCTCCGGCTGGAACGGCAGCGGAATGAACCCCGTGAACCCGCCGGTCTCGTCCTGCAGCGCCCGCAGCCGCAGGAGATGGTCCACCCGTTGCGCCGGCGTCTCGACGTGCCCGTACAGCATGGTGCAGGTGCTGCGCCCGCCCATTTGGTGCCACGTCCGATGCACCTCCAGCCATTCCTCCGCCGTTTCCTTGCCCCGGCAAATCCGGTCCCGCACGCCCGGATCGAAAATCTCCGCCCCGCCCCCCGTCAACGACCCCAGCCCGTGCGCCCGCAGGATGTCGAGCGTCCCGGCGATGGGCCGCTTGGCGATCCGCCCGGCGAGATGCCGGATTTCGATGGCGGTGAAAACCTTCAGGTGCAGATGCGGCCCGGCCGCCTTCAGCTCGCGCAGCATGTCCAGGTAATAAGAAAACGGCAGCGTGGGATGCAGGCCGCCCACGATATGCAATTCCGTCGCGCCCTCCGCCACCGCCTGGCGCGCCATCGCCGCCATCTCCGGCACGGCGTATTCCCAGGCGCCGGGCTCGCGGCGCTTGCGGGCAAACGCGCAAAATTGGCAGCTCAGGATGCAGATGTTCGAGTAGTTGATGTACCGGTTGCGGATGTACGTGGCCCGGTTCCCGTTGAGCCGCGCCCGGACATGGTCCGCCAGCAGGGCCAGCGCATGCGGGTCGCGCACTTCGTAAAGGCGCAGCGCATCCTCCGCGCCGATCCGTTCCCCGGCGAACACCCGCTTCCCGATGTCGCGGATGCCCGCCCGGTCCAGCATCCACGCCGCGCCGCCGGCCCCGTTTCCGTGGGCCGCGTCCAAACCTTCACGGGGGGATGCGCCGACTTTCATTTTTTCCTGAAACTTCTGGAATATTCTACACCATCCCGCGCCCCCCCGCAACCCCCCGCGCGCCCGGCCCGAGGCGGCAGGTGTCAAGGTCAAGGACTGACCCCTGGGGCCAGTCCTTGACCTTGGCACCCCCGCGGAAACGCCAGAATTGTCGCCTCCGCGCCCGGCCATCACCACCTCCGCCATCTGGGAATGGAGTCCCCCGCTCCTCCGCGCGCAGGTTGACAACCGCCCATTGCATCACATACTTGTGATGCAATGAAAACCGCCACTGTCCGTGACCTCCGCTATGACTTCCCGAAGATTGAGGCTTGGCTGGCTGGGGGCGAAGAGATCGAAGTCACCAAACACGGCAGGCCCGTGGCCCGCGTGAGCCCTCCGGGAAAGGCGCGCGCGCGGCGGCGCCTCATCCATCCCGACTACCAGGCCCGGCTGGACCGCATCTGGGGGGACCGGACGTTCACCGCTGCGGAGGTGGAAGAGATGCGCGCGTTCGAGACTGGCGAACCATGAACGCCTATCCGGACACCAGCTTTCTGTGTTCACTCTACCGGAAGGGTCTCATCCTCAACGTCGCGACGGCGGTGCACCTCCGCGCCAAAGCGTTTCTTACCTTCGACGATCGGCAGCGCCGCCTGGCTTGCCACGCCGGCCTGGAGGTTCCGCTGTAAGCGGCGCCCCCCCCGCAGCCCCCCGCGCCCAGCCCGAGCCGACAGGTGTCAAAGTCAAGGACTGACCGCTGGGGTCAGTCCTTGACCTTGACACCAAGCCCAAAATGCCAAAATTACAGCCGCCGCGCCCACCCGCCGGCGACGCCGGGGCATGGAGCTCCCCGCTCCCGCGCGCCAGATCCAATCCTGTTCACAGATCCGCGATCTCGACCTCCCCCGCCCCAATCTCCTCCCCCAAAAATACCCGGCCCACCCGCGCGAATCGTTCCGCCCCGTCCGTGGCCAGCAACCGCAGCCCGCCGGAGCCGGACCCGGCGGCGCCGCCGGCCTCCCGCAGCCGCGCCTCCACCGTTGCCGCGGTCGTCTCCGCCGAGTCCACAATCGCCACCCCCGGCCCCGCCACGGCCGAGATCGGGCCCGCCAGCACGGGAAAGTGCGTGCATCCCAGCACAAGGGTATCCGGCTGCTGGTCGGGCGCCGCATCCCACAACCCCGCCAGATACCGCCGCACAATCCGTTCCACGAGGTCCCCCTCGACCCATCCCTCCTCGGCCAGCGCCACAAACAGGGAGCAGGCCCGCGCCGTCACGCGCGCCGCCGGGTTCAACGCCAGAATCTCCCGCTGGTACGCGCCGCCGCGGACGGTTCCCTCCGTGGCCAGCACGGCGATCCGTCCCGCTCGCGACGCGCGGCAGCTTGCCTCCGCGCCGGGCCGGACCACGCCCACAACGGGAATCCCGCGGAAACGGGCCTCCAAATCTCCCAGCGCCACGGCCGAGACCGTGTTGCACGCGACGACGAGCATGCCCACGCCCTGGTCCACAAGAAGCCCGGCGGCTTGCAAGGCGTACCGGCGCACGCTTTCCGCGCTTTTGGTGCCGTAGGGAAGCCGCGCCGTGTCGCCCAGGTAGATGAAATCCGCGCCCGGCAGCCGCCGCCGCAGCGCGCGCAAGACCGTCAACCCGCCCACGCCGGAGTCAAACACCCCAATCGCGCCCGGTTCCGCCGCCATGGTCTCCTTCCGCGCCTCCCAGCGCTTCACTCCACAGGCCGGACGGCGACGCCGCGCCCGGCCAGGTATTCCTTCACGTCGCCGATTGTCATCTCCCGGAAATGAAAAATGCTGGCCGCCAGCACGGCGTCGGCGCGCCCTTGCTCCAGCGCGTCGTAGAGGTGCTCGGGCTTGCCCGCCCCGCCGCTGGCGATCACCGGAACCGGAACCGCGTCCGCCACCGCGCGCGTCAGCGCGATGTCGTACCCGTCCTTCGTGCCGTCGGAGTCCATGCTCGTGAGGAGAATCTCGCCGGCGCCCAGCTCCGCGCCCCGGCGCGCCCATTCGACCGCGTCCAGGCCCGCGGGTTTGCGCCCGCCGTGGGTGTACACCTCCCAGCCGCCGCCGGCGCGCCGTTTCGCGTCTATCGCAAGCACAATGCATTGGCTGCCGAACCGCGCCGCCGCGTCCCGGAGCAAGTCCGGACTTTGGATGGCCGCCGTGTTCACGCTCGCCTTGTCGGCCCCCGCGCGCAACATCTCCCGCACGTCGTCCACGGTGCGGATGCCGCCGCCGACGGTGAGCGGCATGAACACCTGTTCGGCGGTGCGTTGCACCACGTCGAGCATCGTGCGCCGCCCGTCCGACGAGGCGGTGATGTCCAGAAACACCAGCTCGTCGGCCCCCTGCGCGTCGTAGGCCGCCGCCGCCTCCACCGGATCGCCCGCGTCGCGGATTTCGACAAATTTCACGCCCTTGACGACCCGTCCCCGGTCCACGTCCAGGCAGGGAATGATGCGTTTGGCGAGCATCGGCGCACCCTATCGGAACGCGGGGCCGGTTGCAAGGAAGCGCGGGCGGCTTGGCGGTGGCGCCGGCATCTTTGCGATGCGGGCTTGCCGCGGGATTCCGGTGGGCTCTTTGCCCGGATCGTAATGATTCGGGCGGTGGCGCCGGCCCGCCAACCCGGGCCCGGCTCCTCCCGCGCCGCCGCGTCGGTGAACCCGGCCCTTGCCGGGGGCGGGGGAATCCGCCATCGTTGGCCCACGGATGCGCGCGGCGTTTGACAGGCTGGAGCAGTTCGCCGTCGATGTGATCCTCGAACGGCGCTACGGCAAGCGCGCCGCGCTCCTGCGCCTGCTGCTCTGGCATCTTTCGATTTTGTATCAAGGGATCGTGCGGTTGCGGCTATGGCTCTACCAGGAGCGCATCCTGCGCCAGCGCCCGGTGGGGTGCATGGTGGTGAGCATTGGCAACCTGACGGTTGGCGGCACGGGGAAAACGCCGGTGGTGGAGCGGTTTGCGCGGGCGTTGCAGGATGCCGGGCGGCGGGTGGCGATCCTGAGCCGCGGCTACAAGTCGAAACCGCCCTCCCTGGTCGCCCGGCTGTGGCGGTGGTTCCAGACCGGCGAGGCCGACCTGCCGCCGCGGGTGGTCAGCGACGGCGTGCGGGTGCTCCTGGACGCGGCGCGGGCCGGCGACGAACCGTTCATGCTTGCCTCCAACCTTCCCGGCGTGCGCGTGGTGGTGGACAAGGACCGCGTCAAGAGCGCCCTCTACGCCATCGATCACTGGGGTGTGGACACGCTGGTGCTGGACGACGGGTTTCAGTACCTGCCGCTGCACCAAAGGCTGGACGTGGTGCTGGTGGACGCCCAGGCGCCGTTCGGCAACGAATACCTCCTGCCGCGGGGCACCCTCCGCGAGCCGCACGACCACCTGCGCCGGGCGGACGTGGTCTTCATCACCAAGTGCCTGGGGCCGGGCAACGAGGCCATCAAGGCGCGCATCCGGCGGTTCAACCGGCACGCCGAGATCATCGAATGCAAGCACGAGCCGCTGTATTGCGAGGAGGTGTTCACGCGCGAACGGCTGCCTTTGGAGTTCCTCAACGAACGCCGTGTCACCGCCCTCTCCGGCATCGCGGCGCCCGACAGTTTCGAGGGGTTCCTGCGAAGCCTCGGCGCGGAGATCGTGCTCTCCCGCCAGTACGCCGATCACCACGCCTATTCGCGCGAGGAACTCGCCTCGACCATGCGCCGCGCGCGGAACCTGCGCGCCAAGGCCATCATCACCACGGAGAAGGACGCCGTCCGCTTCCCGCCGCTCACAGAGGACGAGCGCCCGCTGCCCATCTACTTTCTGCGCGTCGAAATCCGGGTGTTGGACGGAAGCGAAAGCCTGGAGCGCGTCGTCACGCGCCTGGCCGGCCTGGCTTGAGCCCCGCCGCAACCGCGCCGCGGCGGGGACTGGGGTCAGGCTTCAAAGCCTGTCAGGATTGCGTTTTCCTCTTTCTCCCGGCGGCCGCCCCGCCCCAGCAAGTGGTGGAAGGCCCCCGTGCGCCCAGCTCGAATTCGGCGCGCCATGGACCCAACGCCCGCCGGGCCCGCCGCGGCCGCCGTTTCACACCCGGCGCGGCGCCCGCGCGCGGCTTGCGCCCCCCAATCTCCGATGCTAGTCTCAAGGGGTGACACCGGCGGTCAACTGCGGGGAAACATTCGGCAAAATCGTGGGCAAGCGCACGGCGCCCCGCGACGCCCTTTCCTATGCCAGCGGGCTCCAAAAGACGCTCGGGCGCCTGAATCCTCCGCGGATTCCAAAGGGAGTGTATCGGTTCCGTTCCCACGAAGAGGCCGACCAATGGTTGATGGACCATCTAACCCGGAAACATGCGGACTGACTCCCCGGCCTCCGGAAAAGGATGATCTCGTTTCCCTTTGCCGGGAGTTGCGCGCGAGAGGGTGCCGGTATGTCATCGTAGGGGGATTCGCTGTCATCCAAGCCGGGCTGCCCCGGACGACCGGCGACATTGGCCTTCTCATAGACGCCTCGCTCGAGAATGAGGCGAAGGTTTTCGAAGCGCTCGCCACATTGCCGGACGGTTGCGTTCGGGAATTGGACCCCGGCGATGTCGCCCAATTCACCGTCGTTCGCGTGGCGGACGAGATTCTGATCGATCTCCTGGCGAGCGCCTCGGGTATCGGCTATGAGGAGGCCTCCCAAAGCGTGGTCGTCCACGACATCGACGGCGTTCCCATCCCCTTCGCCAGCCCGGAACTTCTCTACCGCATGAAAAAAAGGGCCGGCCGCGAAAAAGACCGCGGAGACATCTTTTTTCCGGAGCGCCTTTTCGCCGCGCAAGGCCGGACCCCGCCTGCCGTCTGACCGCCGGCGGCTGCGGCGGGCGGAGCGCCCGCCGCAAAGCACGCATCACAGCCTTTCCCGAGCCCCGCGTTCCGCGCGCGGTCCCGCAGGGCAAGGCGGGCCGCCCAGGACCGGTTTTTCCGGCGGAAGGGACCGGGACCGGCCCGGCCTTGGATGCCACGCGACTCTGGGGAAACCCTTGCTGCCCGCTTCCGCGCCCGCAATCCGGGATTGAACAGCCCGCCCGATCCGCTTATATAAGGATACTTATGCCCAGACTACTGGACTCGATCAACGGCCCGGCGGACCTCAAGAAACTCCGCATCGAGGATCTCGACACGCTGGCCCAGGAAATCCGCGATGATCTCATCGCCATCCTCGCCAAGACCGGCGGCCACCTCGGCCCGAATCTTGGGGTGGTCGAACTCTCCATCGCGTGGCACTACGTTTTCGATTCCCCCACCGACCGCCTGCTCATGGATGTGAGCCACCAGTGTTACGTGCACAAAATGCTGACCGGCCGCCGGGACCGCATGCGGACCATACGCCAGTACGAAGGGCTCAACGGGTTCATGCTGCGGACCGAAAGCGAACACGACCACTTCGGCGCGGGGCACGCCGGCACCGCCCTTTCCGCGGCGCTGGGCATGGCCGTCGGGCGGGACCTGCGGGGGACCTCCGAACACATCACCGCCCTGTGCGGCGACGCGGCGTTCACCTGCGGCATCACGTTCGAGGCGATGAACAACATCGCGCAGACCAAGCGCCTGATCCTCGTTCTCAACGACAACGAATGGTCCATCGACAAGAACGTCGGCGCCATCGCCGGGTACTTCAACAAGATCGTCACCCACCCGATGTACGCGCACGTCCACGACACCGCCCAACGGTTCCTGGAGCGCATCGGCGGGCGCGTCGCCAAAAAACTGGCCCACAAGGTCGAGGAAGGCCTCAAGGGCGTCGCCCTCTGGAAAAGCACGTTGTTCGAAGACCTGGGCTTCTCCTACTACGGCCCGCTCGACGGCCACGACATCCCCACGCTCATCAAGACCTTTGAGTTCCTCAAACAGCAGGACCATCCCGTCATCCTTCATGCGCTGACCCAAAAGGGCAGGGGCTTCGAGTTGGCGATGGAAAAGCAGAAGAAATTCCACGGCGTCAGCCCCAACGCCTACGATCCCGCGTCCGGAACCGAGGTCGCCGGTTCCGCCCAGCCCTCCTACTCCCAGATTTTCGGCGAGACCCTGGCCAAACTGGCCGACCTCAACCGCAACGTCGTCGCCATCACCGGCGCCATGCCCAACGGCACCGGCCTCGACTATTTCAAGCCGCGGCACCCGGACAAATATTTCGATGTCGGCATTGCCGAGGAACACGCGGTGCTCTTCGCCGCGGGCCTCGCCACCAAAGGCCTCAAACCTTTCTGCGCCATCTACTCCACCTTCCTCCAGCGCGCCTACGATCCCATCATCCACGATGTCTGCCTCCAAAATCTCAACGTCGCCTTCTGCATGGACCGCGGCGGCCTTTCGCCCGACGACGGCCCCACCCACCACGGCCTCTTCGACATCGCCTACCTCCGCGGCGTGCCCAACATCGTCCATATGCAACCCAAGGACGAGGACGAATTCGTGGACATGCTCTACACCTGCCTACACTACAACGCCGGCCCCATCGCCATCCGCTATCCCCGCGGCGCCGGTCCCGGCGCCAAAATCAAGGACCAGCCCAAACTCCTCGAAATCGGCAAGGCCGAAGTCCTGCGCCACGGCCAGCGCGTCGCCATCTTCGCCCTCGGCAACATGATCCCGCTCGCCATGAAGGCCGCGGAGGAACTCGAAAAAGACGGCGTCTCCGCCGCCGTCGTCAACGCGCGCTTCATCAAACCCCTCGACACCGGCACGCTCGAATTTTTCGCCCGCGGCGCCGAAGTCCTTTGCACCATGGAAGACCACGTCCTCCGGGCCGGATTCGGTTCCCTCGTCCTGGAAGAACTCGCCGAACGCAACATCCACACCCGCGTCGTGCGCATCGGCTGGCCCGACCAGTTCATCGAACACGGGCGCCTGGACGTCCTCCGGGAAAAGCACGGGCTCACCTCCGCCGAAACCGTGCGCAAAATCCGCGAGGCCCTCGTCGCCACCACCCGCGCGGCCACCGGCGGCAGCCGCGCCGCATAACCCGCCACACGGACGCCCCGCGCCCGTGTCCCGCCCCATGAACCCAGGCCCCGACCTCCCGGCCCATCCCAAGGCCGTGCTCCGCGCCGCCCTCGCCGGAACCGCCCGCGCCTTCGCCCGCGAAGGACGCGCGCTCGTGCTCACCAACGGCTGCTTTGACATCCTCCACGAAGGCCACCGCGCCTATCTCGCCGACGCCCGCCGCCTCGGCGACGCCCTCGCCGTCGCCCTCAACTCCGACCGCTCCGTCCGCGCCCTCAAAGGGCCCGGACGCCCGGTCAACCCCCTCGCCGCGCGTTTCGCCGCCCTCGCCGCCCTCGACTGCGTCGATTTTGTCACCGCCTACGATGAGGATCACGTCACCGCCCTGCTCCGCGAAGTCCGGCCCGGCCTTTACGCCAAAGGCGGCGACTACACCCTGGACACCGTCGAGCCCACGCTGCGCGCCGCCCTTTTGGAAACCGGCATTCCGGTCCGGTTTGTCACCCACGTCCCCGGAGTCTCCACCACCGCCATCCTTGCCGCACGGCGGGCCGCGGCGGCAAAGGAATCACCATGATCGGCCAGAACCGCGCCCGCGCCGTCACCGCCCGTTTCGCATCCCTCCGCTTCGCGGTCATCGGCGACGCCATGCTCGACGAATTCATCTGGGGCCGCGTCTCCCGCATCTCGCCCGAGGCGCCCGTTCCCGTCGTCGAAGTCCAAAAGGAGGAGACCTACCCCGGCGGCGCCGCCAACGTCGCGCGCAACCTCCGCGACCTGGGCTGCGCTGTGCGGTTGCTCGGGCGCATTGGGCGCGATGCCGCCGGGGAACGCCTTACCGGCGTCCTTGCCGCCGAGGGGGTGGACACCTCCGGCCTCGTCCGATCCACCGAGACCCCCACCATTGTCAAGACCCGCGTCATCGCCCGCTCCCAGCAGGTCGTCCGCTTCGACCGCGAACGCCGCGCCCCGCTCCACGCCGCCGAGTTCGCCGGCTTCGAGCAAGCCATGGCCACCGCCCTGCCCGAAGTCGACGCCGTCATCGTTGAGGATTACGCCAAGGGCCTGCTCGACCAGCGCGCCGTGGACGCAATCGCCGCGGCCTGCGCAGGGGCCGGACGCCTCTGGACCGTCGATCCCAACCCGGGGAACCCCGTCCGCTGGCACGGCGCCACCGCGATGAAACCCAACCGCGCCGAAGCCTTCGCCGCGGCCGGCGAACTCCCCGACGACGACCCCGCCGCCGTCGAGCGCGTCGGGCGCCGGCTCCTCGACGTCTGGCGGACCGGCCTGGTCTTGATGACTCTCGGCGAACACGGCATCCGCCTGTTCGGCGCCGATGGCACGGACTTCGCCAGCGCCACCCGCGCGCGCGAGGTGTTCGACGTTTCCGGAGCGGGCGACACCACCATCGCCGTTTTCACCGCCGCCCTCGCCGCCGGCGCAGTCCCGGCGGAAGCCGCCGAGCTCGCCAACCACGCCGCCGGCATTGTCGTCGGCAAACTCGGCACCGCAACCACCACCACCGCCGAAATCGTGGAGTCGTTCCGCGATGAGTGACCCCCGCCGCCGCGCCGTTTTCTTTGACCGCGACGACACGCTGATCGCCGACATCCCCTACCTCAGCGACCCGGGGAGGGTCCGCCTCCTGCCTGGCGCCCGCGAAGCCACCGCCCGCCTCGAAGCCGCCGGTTTCCTCCTATTCATTGCCTCCAACCAATCGGGCATTGGCCGCGGCCTCTGCACCTTTGGACAGGTCGATGCCGTCATGAACGAACTCCTTCGCCAGCTCGCCCCGGTCCGTTTCTCAGGCGTCTATTACGCTCCGTCCATCCCCGGCGAACCCTCCGACATGCGGAAACCCGCCCCCGGCATGCTCCTGCGCGCCGCGCAAGAACACGGCCTGGACCTGGCCCGCAGCTGGATGGTGGGCGACAAACCCAGCGATGTGGAATGCGGGCGCCGCGCTGGTTGCCGTACCGTCTGGCTCGCCCCGGCGGCAGGCGCCGGCGAGCGCCCCCCGGCGGACGCCGTTGCCGAAAGCCTGGAACAAGCCGCCGACGCGATCCTCGGAGCCGCCCTTCCCCCTGGCAATGGCGCGCCTTGCGCCGCCGCTATTCCACGGGTTCCAGCGTGCCAAGGCCGCGCATGGTCGCGTCGGTGACCGCGCGGAAATCCCAGCGCCCTGGCCAGTCCCGGCGCATCAGCACGTCCAGCCTGTCCGCGCCGCCCGAGACCGCCACGCGCCGCAACGGCTGGGTTCCGGTCGCCGCCAGGAGCGGCAACCGTTCGGCGCTGGCCTTGATCAAGGCCTCCAGGATCGCCGCCAGCATTTGCTCCCGGGTGGCGGCGAGCGTGAGGCCGTGGAAGGCGCCGCGGCGCTGTTCGATGGAAACGCGCTCGCCGGCCAGGTACGGGTCGAACAGGACGCCGCCCGCGGCCTTCGAGCCGGCCTTCGCCAGAGCGAACAACTTTTTGCGGAACACGTCCGCCGTCCAATCGGGGAAGAACTGGAGGCGCGCCCAGTAAATGGCCGAAGCGACGGCGGCGAGTGTGCTGGAATGGACCCACTTGCGCCCGATGCCGAGCGCGCGCGTGAGCAGCCGCGGATGCGGTTTGGGCTTTTCCGTGCACAACACGAGGACGTCGGTGGAGCCGCAGACGTTGAACAAGCGCCCGTGCCCGGCCCCGGCAAGCAGCATCCCGGCGCTTCCGTCGATGAGGCCGGCCATCATGGGCGTGCCCGCTCGCAGCCCGAAGGCGCGGGCGGCGTCCGGCGTGATACGGCCTCCGATCCGGTTGGCCTCGATCACCTCGGGCAGGAGGCGCGGGTCGGCCCCGATGTTTT